>VBEN01000110.1 GCA_005881175.1 Chloroflexota bacterium | reverse complement strand
CTGGTTCCACACCGGGGACGCCGCCGTGGTGCACCCGGACGGGTACGCCGAGATCCGCGACCGGATCAAGGACGTCATCATCAGCGGTGGCGAGAATATCTCATCCGTCGAGGTGGAAGGGTGCCTGCTCCGCCATCCGGCGGTCCAGGAGGTGGCCGTGGTCGGCCTTCCCCACGAGCGGTGGGGCGAAGCGCCCTGCGCCTTCGTCGTGCTGAAGGCCGGACAGAAGGTCACCGATCAGGAACTTCGAGAGTTCGCCCGGGAAAAACTCGCCCACTTCAAGGTGCCGCAATGGGTCGCATTCGTGGACGAGCTGCCCAAGACGGCCACTGGCAAGATCCAGAAGTTCGTCCTTCGCGGACGCGTTCCGGCCATCGCCCGACAGTAGTCCGGACTACGCAGATCCGCTAAGGCTTGACCAGGCTCCAGCCGGTGTAGTTCCCGTTTGTATCACCCGGCTTGCTGTCGCTGTGGAAAAAGTACAGCGGCAAACCCTTATATGTCACCTGCAACGAGCCGTCATCGCGCGTGATCGTCCCGAGCTGGCCGGTCACGCCCGTTCCGCCCGTTGGTGTCGTTCCGGCACTGACCGATAGGGGCGGCCATGCCGAAATGCAGCCGCCCTTGCAGTTGCTGACGCCCGGCGTATCGCTGTTAAACCTGTAGACGGTGTGGCCGTTGGACGCGGCAACCAGGATCGTGCCCATGCTGCCCACCGCCTGGGCGAGGACAACCGGTGACGACGAGGGGGACGGCGCTGGTGTCGCGGTCGCGGACGCTGAGGGAGACGTGGTGGCCGCCGTACCGGCCGGCTGACCACCGCAGGCCACTAGCGTGAGTGCGGATATTGCCGCGATCAGCGCAGCAGGTCCGCGCCGTTTCCACATCGTCATCCGAGCCCTCCTCGAGCAGATCTCGCTGCAGGCTGGTACGGGCGGCCGTTACGCGGCGACGCTTAGACCGAGTAGACCTCGACCTGTCCGCGCTCGATGCGCACCTGCAGGGATGGCAGCCTGGGTAGTGCAACCCATGTGGGTGCAGACCGCCGACAGCCCCTTGACCTCATCCCCTTTGCGGATCAGAAAACCCTCGATCGCGCCCAACCGAAAGGCGATCGGCGTGCCCTGCGGCAGATCAGCCAGCGCCTTGACCCGCTTCCAGGTGCCCTTGTCAACTAGCGCCTGGCCCGGCCCGGGCGCCGGCGCCCTCGTCAGCCGGTCGAACCCAACGGCCGCGGCGACGCCAGCCGCGAGCCCGGCGGCGGCGGTCAACAGCAAGGACCGACGGCTCGGTCGGCTCGGCGCTTGTGGCTGCGCCGACTGCTCACCGACCCAGCCATGGATGGATCCCTGCATCCGCTCCAGGAACTCCTTCGACGGCAAGCCGGCGCCGGGCTTGGCCGCGTGCAACATCGCGGCGGTCTGCCGGGCGCGCAGCGCGTCCTCGTCAGACAGCGGGGTGCGCTCGGGTTTGCGGTCCTGGAGCAGGTCCTCGACGTGCCGGTCGAGCTGCTCGGGATCGTCGTTCACGACATCCTCCCCCGCTCCCGTCCGGCACGGTTCAGCGCCCGAAACTGCAGGACCTTGACGTTCGCCTCACTCAGACTGAGCTCCTGGGCCGTCTCGCGCACGGAATAACCCCGCAGGAAGCGCAGCTCCAGTACACGTCGGTAGCTCTCGGGAAGGGTGGCCAGGAGGGTGTCGACCCGATGCACGGCCTCCGGGTTTTCGCGCGGGGCCGGCGGCCGGGTGACATCCTCGTCCAGCTCGCCCGCACCCTCCGCATAGTATTCACGCCAGTGATCGGCCAGGGTGGTCTGCGCCACCCGGTAGAGCCAGCTGCGGAGCTCGGGGACCGACACATCGTTGCGCATGCCGCTGATGGCCTTCATGAACACCTGGGCGGTGAGGTCCTCGGCGTCGGGACGGTTCCCGACCCGGCTGTAAATGTACTGGTAGATCGCCGTGACATGAGTCTGATACGCCCAGGTGAGGTGGTCCCGGCCGTGAGGCGCATCGGGCTGAGGCAGGGCGACGACCTTTGCCTGGGAAGCGAAGACTGCGGCGCCGCTTGTCTTATCCTCACGCATCCGCTTCCGCTGTTATATACCGGCCGAGGTTACCCTGCGCGAACTCAGCGTGGGCCTCGTTCAAGCGGCCGCCGATTTGGGAATACTGGAGTATGAAAAGGGCTTAGATAACATGGGAGCTTCGCAACCGATGGAGAAGGACCGGCGTTACGACGTGGTGATCATCGGCGGTGGGCCGGCCGGCCTCACCGCCGCGCTCTACGCGGGCCGGGCACGGGTCAGGACCGTGCTGCTGGAGCGGGGCGCACCAGGCGGTCAGTTGCTCAATACCGAGGCGATCGAGGACTACCCCGGTTTCGATCACATCACCGGTCCCGAGCTGGCGCAGCGCATGGCGGACCAGGCCGTTAAGTTTGGCGTCGACCTGGAGACGGCCCGCGTCACCGCCATCCGGCAGCACGGTGATAAGAAAGTCGTCGAGACGGAAGATGGCGAATACCTGGCTGACTTCGTGATCCTGACCGCGGGCGGCGAGCCGAAGAAGCTGGGCATCCCCGGCGAGGGTGAGTTCCAGGGACGCGGCGTGTCGCAATGCGCCGTCTGTGACGGGGCGTTCTTCAAGGAGGAGGTCGTGGCGGTGATCGGTGGCGGCGATGCCGCGCTGGAAGAGGGCGTGTTTTTGACGCGCTACGCGAAGAAGGTCTACATCATCCACCGCCGCGAGCACTTTCGGGCGCAGGCGATTCTGGTGGAGGCGGCACACAAGAACCCCAAGGTCGAACTGATCACCAATTCGATCGTGACCGAAATCAAAGGCGAAGACGGTCAGGTCAAGGAGATCACCCTGAAAGACCTTGTGTCCGGGCAGACTCGGCCACTGGCGGTTACCGGCGTCTTCGTCTTCATTGGTTTCCAGCCGAACGTGCAGTTCTTCGATCATCGAGATCACGTGGAGCACGATCCGCTTGGCTTCCTGGTGACCGACTCGACGATGCAAACCAGTCTGCCCGGTCTCTATGCGGCCGGCGATGTCCGCTCCCAGCTGACCCGACAGATCACGACCGCGGTTGGCGATGCCACCACCGCGGCCATCGACGCCGTCAAGAAGCTCGAGGCAAAGAAGCACGAGCCCACGCCGGTTCCGGTCGATATCTACGGGCCGACTCGACCAGACCTCGTCGGCAGCTAGCGCAGCCCGCGGGCCGCGGTTCGGTCCCGCGGCGGTCCCCGGACTGTTCGTCGTCGCCCTGAGCCTACGGCTATGGGGGATCAACTTCGGACTGCCGGCGCTCTATCGACCGGATGAGGACGTCGCGGTGGGTCGCGCGATGGGCGTGCTCCACGGAGTCCTCAACCCGCATTTCGCCGACTGGCCGCACCTATATTTCTATCTGGCGGCGATCTGGCTGGCACCGTTCCGTCTGCTGGGGCTCGTCTCGGACCCGGCGTCGGGACATCTGTGGGTGCGCATTCTCGGCGCGCTGCTCGGAAGCATCACCGTCGTCCTGGTGTTCGAGTTTGGGCGACGTGCCTATGGATGGACCGCTGGATTTTTCGGTGGCGTCGCGGTGGCGGTGGCCTTCCTCCAGGTGCGCGACAGCCATTTCGGCACGTTGGATATTCCCCTGGCGCTGGCCTGCACCGCAGCGCTGTATATCGCCTACCGAACGCTCGAGGCGCGTGGCTTTCGACCGCTGCTCCTCAACGGCCTCAGCCTCGGCCTGGCGGCCAGTCTGAAGTACAACGGCGCCTTTGCTTTCGCCGGCATCGCGGCCGCACAAATGATGCGGGCACGCGTGGAGCGCTCGGGTTGGCAGCCGCTCCTCGGCCGGCTGGTGCTGATCGCAGCGGTGGGTATTGGGACGTTGGTCGTCACCTCACCGTTCCTCGTGCTCGATCCGGCCATGACCAAGCACGGCCTCGGCTACATCTTTCAGCACCTGGCCACCACCTCGGCGCCGGCCATCGGCTGGGTGGAGTTGGCGATTGGACTCTGGTTCGGGATCGATCCGGTGCTGGTGCTGATGGGTGTGATCGGCATCGGGTACGCCGCGTGGCGCCGGCAACCAGCCGACTGGATCCTGCTGGTGTTCGTGCTCACGTATTTCCTCATCATCGGCGCCGGCGGTTCTGTCTTCTTTCGTTATGCCGATCCAATCATTCCGCCCCTGCTCCTGCTCGCCGGGCGAGCCCTGGCCGACCTGGTCCGTCGTGCCGCGGATCCTGGCGTGCGTCGCCTTGCGCTCGCCGCGGTTATGGTGCTGCTGACCGTTGCGCCACTTACCCATGATGTGCGCTACGACCTGTTGATCCAGGAGACCGATACGCGCACGCTGGCCTATGACTGGCTAGCACAACACGTCCCGGTCGGCGCCCGGGCGGCCGTGCCGTACATGGCTGGGCCGGCGCACGACCAGGCGATGGTGGCCAGCGGCGAACATAGCCACGGGGCGACTGACCCATATGTCGCGGCCTTCCTCGATAGCCGGCTGGAGACCCAATACACCATTCGCGAGCTAACCCGAGACGATCTCCAGTTGACGTCGCTCGACAGTTTCCGAGCACAGGGCATTGAGTACATCGTGGTTGGATACGAAACGCCGGGGACCGGTTGCCGGCCGGACGGTCCTCTCGAACGCGCGCTCCTAGCAGAGGGTCCTCCGGTTGCCGGCTTCTCCCCAACGGCGGGCTGCCCCAGCAGCGTCTTTGATCCGATCGATACTTATTACGTACCGCTGGCCGGCTATGGCGGCTGGATCAGACCGGGCCCACCCATCCGTATCTACCGGCTGCGGGATTGAGATGGCTTTCGATTCAAGCGCTTGGCGGGGCGCCAAGGTGCCGTCTATAGTGGAATGCAGTGAACTTGATCGCGTTGATTAAGGAGCGGGCCAAATACTACAAATGCCTCGCCTGCTCGCAGGCGCTGGCCGACTGCCAGGTCAAGCTGCTCAATGAAGCGGACGGCCATTGCACGGTAGAGGTGACCTGCGCGAACTGCGGCGTCAGCTTCGTGGCGGTCCTGTTACTCAAGAAAGCCAAACACCCGGACGGCCTGCCGAAGGCGGCCAGCGAAGGTCCCATCAGCAGCGACGAAATGCTCGACGTCCACCAGTACATGAAGGCGTTCAACGGCTCCATGAAGGAGCTCACGCGCGGTCGTCCTTCCCGTCAGTCCTCGAGCTAAGGAGCTCTCAGCTCAGCCGTTAACGCGCGCATAGAATGATGCCGATGGTCTACCTCGACCACTCGGCCACCACGCCGCTCGACCCTGAGGTGCTCCAGGCGATGATGCCGTACCTGACAGAGGAATTCGGCAATGCCTCGAGCGTCTATGGTCTGGGACAGCGCGCCCGACAGGCGATCGACGAGGCTCGCGATGAGGTCGCGGCTTTCTACGGTGTGGAGGCCAGGGAGGTGATCTTCACATCCGGGGGCACCGAAGGTGACAATTTTGCTCTGCGCGGCGTCGCCTACCGGAATGCCGACCGTGGCCGGCATGTGATCACCTCGACCATCGAGCACGATGCGGTGCTCCGTACCGTCGAATCACTCGAGCGCGATGGCTTTGAAGTGACCCGGTTGCGGGTCGACCGCCTCGGGTTGGTCGATCCCGACGCCCTGCAGGCCGCACTGCGGCCCGACACTGTCCTGGTGAGCATCATGCACGCGAACAACGAGGTCGGCACCATCGAGCCAATCGCCGACCTGGTGGCGGTGACTCATGAGCATAGCGATGCGTATTTCCACACTGACGCCGTGCAGTCGACCGGGAAAATCGCGACCCGAATGGATGAGCTCGGTGTCGATCTGCTCTCGATGTCGGCGCACAAACTTCACGGTCCAAAGGGCGTCGGCTGCCTGGTGGTGCGGTCCGGCGTCCGCATCGAGCCCTTGATGTTAGGCGGTGGGCACGAGCGCAACCGGCGGGCCGGCACGGAAAACGTCGCAGGCATCGTAGGGCTGGCGAAGGCGGTCAGCATCGCCCACCGGGACATGGCGGAGAACGTCGGCCACCTGACCTCACTTCGTGATCGCCTGCTGGAGGGCGTGCGTGACCGGATTCCCGCCACGGAAATCACCGGACACCCGACAAAACGGCTTCCCCACCACGCCAGCTTTCTCTTCCAGGGCGTCGAGGGCGAGTCGCTCCTGCTCCAGCTCGACATGGACGGCATTGCGGCCTCATCGGGCTCGGCCTGCACCTCGGGGTCGCTGGAGCCAAGTCATGTCATCCTCGCCCTTGGTTATCCACGCGAACGGGCGCTTGGCAGCCTCCGACTGTCGGTTGGCAAGGACAACGTCGATACCGACGTCGATCTCGTTCTCGAGCGCCTGCCCGATATGGTGGCCCGGCTGCGCGCCATGGCCCCCATCTCCGCCGCCTGAGGTTGCCCGGTGCCCGAAAAGTTCTACAGCGTGGAAGAGGCAAACGCGCTTTTGGCCAAGCTCAAGCCGTTGTTGCAGCGCATCCGCGATACGCAGCAGGCGCTCGCGCAGGATAAGACGCTGGCGGTCGTGCGAGAAAAGGCCGCTCACAACGGCGGCGGACTACCCGGTCGCCACCTCTCCGAGCTGACCAAAACGCTCGATCGCGATCTGCGCCAGCTCCAGGAATGGGGCATCGTCCTGCGAGACCCCAGCATCGGCCTGATCGATTTCTTCCACCAGCGCGAGGGGGAGACGGTCTTTCTTTGTTGGAAGCTCGGCGAGACCACGGTCGAGTGGTGGCACCCGGTTCACACGGGAATTGCCGGCCGCGAGCATCTATAACTCGCCCCTTGCCCGTACCCAAGGGGGAGGAAAACGATGACGCTAGCCGCTCCCAAACACGAGGCCCGCGATGAACAGGAGCAGCAGGATGCTTGTGATGCAGAGACCGATGATCCCGAGAAGGCGCCCGGTCCTGGCTCTGTCCTCCCCCTGATACTTCTGGGGCTCCGCCCGAACGGCCCTCACCGCGTCGCCACCGAAAACGATCGAGAGAATGCCGGTGGGAATGGCGATCAGCGGCATCCAGAAAAAGATCAGGGTGGTCACGCCCCAGGTCATGGCGCTCGACGCGTTGTGGTGCATCGGCCGGAGCGGGGAAATGCCCTCCCGCTCAGCCAGCTGGTCGAGCGCCGCCAGCGGCCCGGCGGTGGCGACGACCTCGGGCAGAGCCCGGCGGAGGGCCGACTCGGCTTCCTTGGCCAGAGCCTCACGGCGATAGGCTGGCAACGCCTCCCGCCGAGCAGCATAGGCGACCACCAGGCGACGTAGGGCTGCGTCGACCGGGCGCTCGACCGCCGCTGACGGCTCCGCCGCCGGC
>VBEN01000243.1:1584-3043 GCA_005881175.1 Chloroflexota bacterium | reverse complement strand
GAGCGCCCCGACTCGCAAGGAAATGAATTCCGCCGGAAGCGTCTGTTCTGCTCCAAGGCTCAGCACGCGGCTCTTGATGCCCGGGACGAGGGTCTTGTTCGACGTGATGTCTCCGTCGAAAGCAATGGTGAGAGATTCGTAGGGGTTGACCGCGACGCCACCCCTGACCTGCGGGACCAGCTTGAACTCCTGGCCGCCTGGCGCATCGAAGGTTGGCTGATTCAGGTCTTTCCCCACGACGCCGAACCGAAGCCAGGAGGCCGGACGATAGATCGCGCCCACATCAATGCCGATCGCGGTGGAAATCTCAGGCTTGCCGAGGTCTTCTCTGAAGCTGATATCGCCGTTCGATTGGAAGACGCTTACCGACGCGTTATAGGCGGCACCCTGAATGATTTTCGCAGTGGCTCCGATTGCGACGGTACGCTCCGCGAAGGCATAAGCGTAGGAGAATACGGCCTGCCGCGCCTCAAGCCCTCGCACCGCGAGTTGGCCGGTGACAGTGCATGGAGAGGGGATGCAAGTGGCCGTGAGTGGTGTCGGGGCGAATTCCCCGCCGGTCGCGACATCCGAAATGTTAAAGCCGAACGCTTGATCGCCGAAGTAGCCCTTCCAATAGAGCCCGGCAGCACCGACTGCCGAGACCGCCCCGCTATTGAGCGTGTTCAAGAGGCCCTGCAGCCTGGCTTGATTGGCTGGGTTGGTTAGGTCGATGCTATTGATGTCGTCGAGCGTATCCTTGACGTCGCCCCGGTCCACCAACTGGGCGCTGGCCTGCAGCCGAATGTCCACGGATTGCTGCATGGCCAGGCCGGCCGGATTCCAGTAGGTGGCGAGGGCGTCCGTGGTGACCGCGACTCCGGCGCCCCCCATGCCCACCGCGCGCGGGCCGACAATGGCGAACTCTACAGCCGAGACGGTGCCTGCAGTGAAGAGGATCGTTCCGAGGACCAGCCCGACGGCCGCTCTTTCTGAGACGTGTGCTCTCTTCTGCATAGCCCTTCTTTCGCGCGCACGAAAACAGTCCGCGCCTCGTTTCGAAGGTAGCAGACAGTCGAATACAGTCAAGGAGAAACTGAATTCTGCCCGAGAGGATTTGCGCGTGAATGCCCCGCGGTGTCAGGGACACGGCGCTCCGGGGTCGGCAGGGTGAATGCGTCAAACTTGGGTGATTCTGCCGTCCTCCATGTGAATGAGGCGGTCGGCCTGGGCCGAGAGCTTTTCGTTGTGCGTAACGATGACGAAAGTAATGCGGCGGTCGCGGTTCAACTTTTTTAACAGGGCGAACAGCGCTTCTCCGGTCTGTGTGTCCAGATTGCCGGTCGGCTCGTCCGCCAGGACGAGGTCCGGCCCCTGCATCAGCGCGCGGGCCACTGCCACCCGTTGCTGCTCTCCGCCGGACAGCTCTCCTGGTTTGTGATGGAGCCGCTGGGACAGGCCCACGTCGCCCAGCAGCGCG
>VBEN01000243.1:0-1526 GCA_005881175.1 Chloroflexota bacterium | reverse complement strand
ACAGGCGGAAGAGGTCCTGTCCTTCAAAGAGCACCGTCCCGCTGGTCGGCCGGTCCAGCGTGCCCAGAATGTGGAGCAGGGTGCTTTTCCCGGCGCCGGAGGCTCCGACGATGGCGAGCATCTCTCCGCGCCCGATGTCGAAGCGGATGCCTCGAACGGCCGCCACCGTTTGCTCACCCATAGGAAAGAACTTAGTGACATCGAGGACCTGGACCAGGGGCTTCTCCTCTTGCATCACTGGGCACCGATCCCAGATTGACGACGTGGTGATCCGGCGATCCGGTGACTTGTCGGATCGTCCCTTCTTTCAATCCCGGAATCAGACAATCTCACAATCACCGAATCACCAGATCGTACGTGTTCCCCGTCATTCATAGCGGAGCGCGGCGGCTGGATCCAGCTTGGCGGCTTGCCAGGATGGATACAGGGTGGCGGAGAAGCTGATCAGGATAGCGGAGAACGAGACCAGGATCACGTCCAACGCCTGCACGTGGACCGGGACATGCGAGATATAGTACACGGTCGGATCAAACGTCCAGTAGGTCTGGATCAGCCATAAAAACGCATAGCCCAACGGAATCCCGATGACGGTGCCGGTGAGCCCGATAATCAGCCCGTTCAGCATGAAGATTCGCATGATGGCCTTGCGTGTCGAGCCCATGGCTTTGAGGATGGCGATTTCGCGCTGTTTCTCGCTCACGATCATGGTCAACGTGCTCACGATGTTGAAGGACGCGACGAGCGTGATGAGGACCAACAGCAGAAACATCATCACTTTTTCCAGCTTCAAGGCGGAAAACAGGTTCCGGTTGAGCTGCATCCAGTCCCTGGCCCAGTAGGGAAAGCCCAGCGCCTGCTCGATGGCGCGCGCGATGTCGGCTGCCAGGAAGATGTCGTCCACTTTCACCTCGATGCCGGTGGCCGTGTCCCCCATGTTGAAGAATTTCTGGGCCTCGCCCAGCGCGATGTAGGCCAGCGAGGAGTCGTATTCGTACATGCCCGATTCGAAGACCCCCACGACGCTAAACACCCGGATCTTCGGCGTCATCCCGATTGCGCTCATCGGGCCGACAGGTGAGACGACGTTGATGGTGTCGCCGACGAAGGCCCCGAGGCGCATGGAAAGTTCCTTGCCGAGAATGATCCCGGGGCGGGTAGGGTCGGACGTGCCCACGGTGGGCTCGGCGGCGGAAGTTCCGCTGGCGGCGACGCGCTCGGGGGCCTCAAGGTCGGCGAGACGTCCGGACTTGATGTTCTTGGCCAGGTCGGTGACGCGCACTTCTCTCTGCGGGTCGATGCCGCGCAGCACGATGCCCTGGACCGCGGACTGGGAGGTGAGCAACACTTGTCGAAACACGAATGGGGTGGCCGCCAGGACATGGGGGACTTGCTGCACGCGGGTCACCAGGGCGTCGTAGTTCGCCATGTTCTCGCGTGTGCGGTCTTGGACGACGATATGGGAGGTGGTGCCCAGGATTTTCGCCTGAAGATCTTCCTTGAACCCGGTCATGATCCCCAGCGTGCCG
>VBEN01000242.1 GCA_005881175.1 Chloroflexota bacterium | reverse complement strand
TTCAACGGCGTGCGCTTCACGGAAGTCGAATTCCACCGTGTCACGTTTGAAATGTTCATTGCATCGGGCTCGCTTTTCAGCCAATGTGACTTCCGAAGCGCCCGGATAAAAGCTGGCCAGCTTGGCAATACGGGTCAAACTGTCTACCTCGACTGCCGTTTCGATGGCGCGGACCTCGCGGGGGTCGACCCTCTCTACGCCCGATTCGAACGGTGTTCGTTTGATCATGCCAATCTCAAAGAGTGGAGAGCATTTAACGCTGAGTTTGTAGACTGCCACTTCGCCGGGCGCGTTGTCGAAGCGAAATTTTCAGGGCGCCTCGCTCCGTCGGCGGCCGCAGTTATTCAGCCGCCGCGGGTGAAGAATGAATTTCGCGGGAACGACTTTAGGCAGGCTACTCTTGTCGACTGCAGCTTTTTCGACGGCATCGATCTCCGTGCGCAACTCCTTCCCGAAGGGGATGAATACGTACTTATCGACAACATTCGAGAGCAGATCGGGAAAGCGCGTGCCCAGATTGCTCGCTGGCCGGACCAAACGGGACGGGAGGAGGCGCTCCTTATGCTTCGGGCGTATGAGATGGCCTCGCGGGGGCAACAGGCATTGTTTGCCCGGCGTCAGGATATTGGCACGCCGGTCGCGATTCGGAACAAGGTCTGGGACTTACTCAGTCAGTCGCGCTAGCGTCTGCTCCTCTGGGTCGAGTCGAGCCTGGGAGACATCATTCCGCCCCACCGCCAGGGTGGCGTCAGAGCACCCCTGTGGAAGTCGCCGGCTTCGGGCCGACATCGAGCGCCGGTTCGAATCGCTGTCATTGATTGTTCGGTCTCCATGCGCACGCTGGCAAGCTTAGGATGCGTCTGACCGAGCGCTGGCCGGCTGATCCGAGCCACGTCGGGCTGGCGGCGGAACGCCTCCGGCGAGGCGGTGTGATCGCCTTTCCCACCGACACGCTCTATGCGGTCGGGGCGCGGGCCAGCGATCCGGCTGCCGTCCAGCGACTCTACGACATAAAGCGGCGGCCATCTGGCCAGCCGATGGTCTGGCTCGTCAGCAGCCGCGTGCAGGTCGAACCGTTCGCCGTCGTGTCCGACGCCGCCACCGAGCTGATGGCGCGTTTCTGGCCGGGTCCGTTAACCCTCGTTCTTCCGGCGCGCCTCCCTGCGGACGGTCCGACCATTGCGGTGCGCGCCCCGAACCACCAGGTGGCGCTCGCCTTGCTGCGAACCCTGGGCGAACCGATCGCCAGCAGCAGCGCGAACTTGGCCGGGGCATTGCCACCGGTCGACGCCGACCAGGTCATCGAGGGATTGGGCGACACGCTCGATCTCGTCCTCGATGGTGGGGCCTGCCAGATCGGCCAACCGTCGACCATCCTCGATCTGACCGGCGAGTCCCCCCGGATCCTGCGCCAGGGAGCGATTCCGCGAACCGAACTCATCACGCCGTGATTTCGGGATAATGAGCGGGATGTTGCAGGCCCAGACCGATCTCACCAGCCGGATCGATGCGGTCGACCCGGAGGTCGGGGCCGCAATCCGAGACGAGTTCGAAAGGCAGCAGTACACGCTCGAGCTGATTCCTTCGGAGAATATCGCCAGTCCGGCGGTGTTGCAGGCACTGGGCTCGCTGCTCAACAACAAGTACGCCGAAGGCTATCCGGGCAAGCGCTACTACGGCGGTTGCGAAAACGTCGATCGGATTGAAACCCTGGCCATCGAGCGGGCCAAAGCTCTGTTCAACGCCGAGCACGCGAACGTGCAATCCCATTGCGGGACTACCGCGAATTACGCCGTCTACGCCACCGTTCTCAGTCCGGGCGACACCGTGATGGGCATGGATCTGAGTCACGGGGGCCACCTCAGCCATGGCAGCCCGGTCAATTTCTCGGGCAAGCTCTATCACTTCGTGCCCTACGGGGTCGACCCGAACACGGAGCGGATCGATTACGACGTTCTGGAGCGACAGGCAAAAGAGGTGCGGCCGAAGATGCTGCTCGCCGGCTACAGCGCTTATCCCCGGATCCTCGATTTCGAGCGGATGGCCGCGATCGCCCGCGCCGTCGATGCCTACTTCTTCGTTGACATGGCGCATTTCGCCGGGCTGGTGGCGGGCGGAGCCCACCCAAGCCCGGTGCCGCACGCGGATTTCGTGACCTTCACCACGCACAAGACGATGCGTGGTCCGTGGGGCGCCATGATCCTGTGCAAAGCGAAGTACGCCGCCGACGTCGACAAGAGCGTGTTCCCGGGCAGCCAGGGCGGGCCGCATAACCACGCGATCGCGGGCAAGGCCGTGATGCTGGCGCAGTGGAAGACGCCGGAGTTCAGGTCCTACGCCCAGTCGGTGGTCAATAACGCGCGGCTCCTTGCCGACGGGTTGAGCCGCAGACAGCTTCGGCTGGTGAGTGGGGGTACCGACAACCATCTGATG
>VBEN01000241.1 GCA_005881175.1 Chloroflexota bacterium | reverse complement strand
CACGAACAGGTGCGCGCCCGCAGCCGGGCGCTGTGCGAACGATTTCCACTGCCGTACTAGACGGCACGCCCTTCTTCAGCGATCCGACCTTCTGGTCCACGTTTTCCCCCGCCCGCTTTGGCCCGGCCGTCCGGCCGTTCATCATTGCCGTGGTCTTCACGGCGATCGCCGTGCTGCCGGTGCGATGGCTGGCGTTTCGCCTGGGGGCGGTGGCCGAGCCTGGGGAGCGGCGCATTCACAGCCGGCCGACGGCCCGCCTGGGCGGGCTGGCCATGTATCTCGGATTCGGTCTCTCGGCGGCACTCTTCTCGATCAACCCGTCTACCCTCGGGCTGCTACTTTCGGCGGCGGTCATCACCACCCTGATGGTCTTTGATGACCTGAGTGGGGT
>VBEN01000109.1 GCA_005881175.1 Chloroflexota bacterium | reverse complement strand
GGGAGTCGGCAGACGCCTAGAGGCTGGGCAACCTGTCTTCGGATAGGCTCTCGGGGGTTCGAGTCCCTCCTCCTGCTCCCCTCGCCTTAAGCTCCCGGCTGTCCGCCAGGGGCTACGCGTTGATCCCGACGTCGGCCCCGAACCGAAACACGGTGCCAACTGACGGCTGGACGAAGGCTTGAGGAAGGGTACGCGCGAGTTCGTGCGTTGCGCGCCAGCCAGTGCAGTGCGCTGGCACGACGCGGCCCACACCCAACCCGGCAACAGCCTTGATGGTCGGCGAAATGATCGGCTCGAACAAACCGCCCGTGAGATGAAAGCCGCCGACGAAGGCGGCGATCTGCTTGACGCCGGTCAGGCGCTGTGCGTTCTTAAGGACGTTGACGGCACCGGAGTGCGAGCAACTAGAAACAACTACCAGCCCTTTGTCGCGGACATGAATGATGACGTTCTGGTCATCCCAAATCCATGGATCAGGCTCCCAGCCGCCATCGGCGGTGCGCGCTTTCTGCCAGGGAAAGCCCTTCTCAAACTCCGTGACTCGCTCGACCTGGCCGGAGACCAGGACCGTACCATCGATCAGCAGGCTGGGGCTACGCGCGTCAGTGATCTCCACACCCTCGCGCCCCAGGTCATTGCGGCTGGGCGGCGGCATGTGGATCTCGAGGCCGGTAGGGAAGACAATCTTGCGGTCGCGCCAGGCGTCCGGGTGGATGAGAAGCGGGAGGCGGAGTTTGCCGTACCGTTGAAAGAGTCCCTCAAGCCCGCCGTGATGATCAACGTGGCCGTGAGAGATGATGATCGCGCGCAGGTTCGTAACGTCAATCTGCATGACATCCAGGTTGTGGCGCAGCCCCTTCGCTGAGAGTCCGCCATCGAGCAGGACGGCCCGTCGTGCACCATCCAACTCCAGGGTAAGTAAGGCGGAAAAACCGTGTTCGGCCAGGAGGTTAGCGTTCTCGGACCAGTCGTAGGCGAGCTTGAACCGCTGCACGCCATCAGCGCCGGCCATGAGGATGTCGACGAAGGTATCCATGACGACCGTGACCTCGACTGCGTCGACCGGCTTCAGTTCTACAGCTCCCGATTCCAACGGATCCCTCCCAGACAGCTACTGACCGACCGAGTCTAGCGCCGCCAGCTGAAATGTTCGATTAGTGTCCGCCAGGGGCTACGACCCATCCGCCCCGGTGCAACTTGACTCGTTGCCCGCCTGCCATCGCTGCTTTTAAACTCGTGGCGTGGGTAGTCCAGAAGGCTTGGGGGGCAGCGTGGGCTGTTCGAGCGCTTCCGGCTGCTGGGCGGATGCGGGCGGAATTGCACTAATCGTTGGGCTGGCAATCATCGCCGCCCTGGCTGTAGGGATGACGTTCCTGATGATCAGAGTCAACCGGCGGGCGCCCGCTTCCCAGCCGGCGGCGTCTGGATCATTTGCGCGATCGCGAGGAGGACTCCTGCTGTCTGTCGTCATCCCGATTGGCGCCTTCGCTTTGCAGGCCATCTTCGGGCAATTCTGGCTTGGCGCAGCTTGGATACTGGTCGGCGGCGCCCTTGGGGTATCTCTGGAGTTGTCTTCCAAGCGACGCATTCATCGACCGCCGGCCTAAGGCGTCATTCGTACCGCGCCGGTTCGGCGTGACTACCAACTGTCGATCCGCCACACGGCGATCTTGCCTGATCCGCAGGCGAGTGCCCCTTTACCTGGAGCGTCATGGGGCTTGCTCCCCGCTACGGTATGGATGAGCGAATACCCGAAATTGGCAAATCCAGTTTCCCGATACGTAATGCCTGAGAAATCTAAGACCTTTAGTTCGAGCGTGTCACCCTTAGAGTGCTGAGCGGCGAAGTAGGCTGGCAAGGATCCACGGTCGATCGAGACGTCGTCATCCGGGTACTGTCGTCCGGGTGCCCCGTACCACATGAACTGCCCTGTCGGTGCGATGCACCGATCGGTGATGTCCGATGCACCGGCGTTATAGGCATCAAGGAATTCTGGAACTGTTTGCCGAGCCGAGAAGGAGGAACGCGGTTATGAGGAGGCACCGAAAGATTGCGGTTGCGTCTTTAAACGCCTTCTCCCATAGATATCTTCTATGAATACAATAAAGCTGATTTTGCAACCAATCCAGCAGTCTCAGTTCCAGGAGCGGCAATGAAAGTAGAGCAGCGAGCGGCCGATAGCAAATCGAAGGAGGCGCTCACCGACAAGACCAGCCTGCTCAACCTCTACCGCGAGATGCTGCTCATCCGCCGATTCGAGGAAAAAACCGCCGAGATGTACCAGCTGGCAAAGATCGGCGGCTTCTGCCACCTGAATATCGGTGAAGAGGCCACCATCGTCGGCACCATATCGGCACTGCGGCGGACGGATTACGTCTACAGCACCTATCGCGAGCATGGGCACGCGATCGCCAAAGGGATCGATCCAAAGGCGGTGATGGCCGAGTTGTTCGGCAAGGAGACGGGCACCTCACACGGTCGGGGCGGATCGATGCACCTGTTCAGCGAGGAAAACCGCTTTTACGGCGGCTACGCCATCGTCGGTGAGGCCCTGCCCATCGCGTGCGGCAGCGGCTATGCCATCAATTACAAGGAAACGGACGAGGTGGTGATGAGCAGCTTCGGCGACGGCGCCACGAACATCGGCGCCTTCCACGAGTCGCTCAATGTCGCCAAGCTCTGGCACCTACCGATCGTCTTCGTTTGCGTCAACAACCTCTACGGCATGGGCACCGCCGTCAACCGCGCCTCGGCGGTCACCGAGATCTGGAAGAAAGCCTGCGCCTATGACATGACGAGCGAGCGGGTGGACGGCATGGACGTGCTGGCGGTACGCCGGATCACCGACCAGCTCGTGGCCCGGGCTCGGGAGAAGCACGAGCCGAGCCTGCTCGAATGCGTGACCTACCGCTATCGCGGCCACTCCATGTCCGATCCGGACACCTACCGGGGCAAGGACGAGATCAAGGAGTGGCAGACCCGCGATCCGATTCTGAGCCTGGGCGAGCACATGAAGAAGCAGAAGCTGCTGACCGACGAGGAGATCGAGCGGATCGACGAGGAGATCACGTCCCAGGTGGAAGACGCCGTCAAGTTCGCGGAGGAAAGCCCCGATCCCGATCCCAAAGACCTCTACCGCGACGTCTATGCCGGGGAGGGCGCCGCCTGATGGCCGTGCTGGCCATGCGCGACGCGCTCAACCAGGCGCTACGCGAAGAGATGAAACGCGACGAGAGCGTCTTCCTGCTCGGCGAGGACATCGGTCTCTACGACGGCTCGTTCAAAGTCACGCGCGGGCTGATGAAAGAGTTCGGTGAGAAGCGCGTGCTCGACACCCCGATCGCGGAGGAGATCATCATCGGCACCGCCATCGGGGCGGCTATGTCCGGACTTCGACCGGTCGCCGAGATGATGACCGTCAATTTCATCATGGTCGCCATGGATCAGGTGGTGAACGCGGCCGCCCACATCCGCTACATGTTCGGCGGCGGGACGAAGGTCCCGCTGGTGATTCGCACCCCGGGCGGCGGCGGCCACCAGTTGGGTGCGCAGCACTCACACAGCCACGAGAACTGGTTCGCCCACGTCCCCGGCCTGAAGGTGGTCGCACCCGGCACCCCAGCCGATGCCAAGGGCATGCTCAAGTCCGCCATCCGGGATGACAACCCGGTGATGTTCATCGAGAACGAGGGCACCTACGCCATCAAGGGCGAGGTGCCGGATGGCGAGCACCTGGTCCCACTGGACAAGAACGAGGTGAAGCGCCCCGGCGACGACATCACGATCTGCGCCCACTCGCGGATGCTGATCGTCGCCATGGACGCCGCCACCGAGCTGGAGAAAGAGGGCATCAGCGCCGAGGTGGTCGACATGCGAGCGCTGCGGCCGCTCGATATGGCGCCCGTCGTCGAGTCGGTCAAGAAGACCAGCCGGCTGATCACCGTCGAGGAGGGCTGGCGTTCCTACGGCGTCGGCTCGGAGATCGCCTCGCGCGTCTACGAGGAGGCGTTCGATTATTTGGATGCGCCCGTCGCCCGGATCGCCGCGGCCGAAGTCCCGGCTCCCTACAACAAGCGGCTGGAGAAGATCGCCTTTCCCGGCAAGGCCGACGTGATCGTGACCGCGAAGGCCCTTCTCGGAAAGAACTAGCAGCAGCGATGGCCAACGTTCAGATGCCTCGCCTGTCGGACTCGATGGAAACCGGCAAGATCCTGCGATGGCTGAAGAAGGAGGGCGAGGAGGTCAAAAAGGGCGAGCCGCTGGTCGAAATCGAGAGCGACAAGGCCAACATCGAGGTCGAAGCCTATGCCTCCGGCAAGCTGAGCAAGATCGTCGTCCCCGAGGGCGAGAGTGCCCCCATCGGCGCCGTCATCGCGGAGATCGGGGGCGACGGCGAGGGGGCGCCGAAGGCTGAGAAACCGGCCGAGCCTAAAGGCAAGGCCGAGAAACCCGCCGAGCCCCAGGGTCAAGCTCCGGCGGCCGAACCCGAACCGAAGGAAAAGGCTCCCGCTGCCGAGTCCCCAAAACCGCATGCCACCAGGCCAGAGGCCCACGTAGAGCAGGCCGATAAGGCGATGGCGAAAACCGCCCAGCAAGCCGCGGACAGCGGGGGCGAGCAATATCCGCACGGGGGTCCCGACGACCGAACCGAAGTCGGGGCGGCGGCGCAGGCGGCGTTGAGCGCGATCCGGCGCCCCGCCGCTCCGGAAAACGGTGAACGCCAGCGGGTATCCCCGGTCGCCAGGCGGCTCGCGGAGGAGCACGGGGTCGACCTGCGCCAGGTCCAGGGCAGCGGCCCGGGCGGACGAATTACGAAAGAGGATGTGGAAGAAGTCGAGGTGGTCGAGCTGTCGAAGATGCAGACCACCATCGCCATGCGGCTCGCCCAGAGCAAGTTCTCGGCGCCGCACTTCTATGTCACGTCAGAAATTGCCATGGACGATGCCGTTCGGCTCCGCCAGATGTTCAACGAGGCGGTCGACAAGTCGGAGGCCATCAGCATCAACGACCTGATCATCAAGGCCATCGCGTTGGCGTTGACGAAGTTTCCTGAGGTCAATGCCTCCTGGGCGGATGGCCGGATCGAGCGCAAGCGCGACATCAACATCGGCATCGCGGTCGGGCTGCCGGATCGCCTGATCGTGCCGGTGCTCCGCAGCGCGGACCAGAAGCCGCTCAAGGACATCGCTCAGGAATCGAAGCAGTTGATCGAGCGCGCTCGGACGAACAAGGCGTCAGCGCAGGATTACATGGGCAATACCTTCACCATCTCGAACCTGGGCATGTACGACGTCGACCAATTCACGGCGATCATCAACCCACCCGATTCCGGCATCCTGGCGATTGGATCGATCGAGGATAAGGCTGTGGTCAAGGATGGTCAGGTGGTTCCCGGCAAGCGGATGCGGGTCACGCTCTCGGTCGACCACCGGGTTTTCTACGGAGTGACCGCGGCGCAGTTCCTGCAAGAGGTCAAGCGCCTGCTGCAGAGCCCGATGGCGCTGGTTCTGTAGTCCCTAGGACGATCGGCGACGGAGTGCGGTCACGACCAGCGACTCCGTAACTTCGATGCGCGCGTCCGGCGGTGAGGAGCGCCAGAGCTCATCGAGGCGCGCTCGTCCACCTGGCGGAAACCGCGGACGAGGAGGATTGATCAGCTCCAGATAGGTGCGAATTTGTGATGGCCGGTCGAGGTACGCCCGGTATCGCGCCGGTACGAGGCCGGCAAGCCTAAACCAGCCATCGCGCACGACTCGGTCCAATGCGGCTTCGGCGTACCTGAGGTTACGGTCGAAGCTCGGACTTACCAGTCGGGCAACCAGTAATCGGCGTCCTTGCGCGGTAATGGCGATCGCCGGTCGCCAGGTCCGGTGCGGGCGAATGCTGACAAGCGTCCCCCCAGGTCGCAGCCGGCGTCCCGCTCGTTGAAGGGCATGGACCATGCCCCGCAGCGCGATTCATCAAAGCGACCAACTGAAGAGCGCGACATCAAAGGGTGCACCCCTTTCGGGCAGTCCCTCGATAGAGCCGACGCGGAAGTCGATGGTGTTGATCCCGCGAGCCGCCTGTTGCCAGACGGCTTCATCGATGCTGAGTGGATCGGGGTCGATGGCCAGAACCGAGGAGGCCGAGCTTGCATATTGCAGCGTCAGCCGCCCATCTCCACAACCGACCTCGAGAACGCGCTTACGCTGAAGGCTTACAAACCGTTCAATAAGCCGGCGCTCAAATCCGTCGGGTGGATAGGCGGAGAGAGGCGGACGCTTGGCCATCGT
>VBEN01000108.1 GCA_005881175.1 Chloroflexota bacterium | reverse complement strand
GGATCCGCCGGCGGGTCGCTCGAGCCGCTCGACGAATCATCGGTGATCCCGGCATTCCCGGTCGACGCTCCCGTATTGATCTGCTGGATGATGTTGTTCGTGACTTCCTGCTCAATCTGGGAGTTCTGCTGATTGTCCTGCCAGCACATGACGTAGGTGTTGCCACTGTCGTCGCTGACGAAGGTGGCATTCCCGATGTAGAGGCCGTTGAAGTCGCAACTGTTGTTGAGGACGCTGATCTGGTTCCCGTCGAGAATGGCCCAGTTATCGAAGGCATCGATCGTAACGGCGAAGTTGATGTTCGTATCCATCAGGGTGCGGTCGGGCAGGTCGACCGCCATCAGCGAGTCGATGTCGGTGAGATCGAGCGGTTTCTTCATACGCGTCTCCTTGTATTGTTCTCAGACACAAGGAGTGCCCCCCACCTGGTAGGTGGTCCCCTTGTCTCCTGGCAATCACGTTGCCATGCCGCCGCTGGACCGGGCAATGGGCGCGCGAGCCAGGGAAGGCGGGCAGTAACGGTTAAGGCGGGACTTGTCCTAGGCCACGAGAACTGACGGATAGCCGAGCAGCGCCTCATAGGCGCGCAGCAGAGTGGCCTGCTGATGCTCCCAGGCGAGCACCTCGTTGAAGCGCTGCCGGCCGATCCGTCCCAGTGCCTCGCGCGTTCCAGGCGAGCTCAACAGCTCCAGGATCCCGTCCCCGAATGCGTTGGGACCAGCGGCTCCGTCCGACTCGACGTAGATCGCTGCGCCGCGGGCGGTTTCCTGAGCCTCCTTGAGGTCGAACGCCACCACCGGCTTGCCCATGGCCATGTATTCGACCATCTTGTTCATCGAACACAGGTCGTTCACCGGAGTCTTGGGATCGGGCACGACACAGACATCGGCGGTCGCCAGGTAATCCGCGATCAGGCGGTCATCCTTCACCCAGCCGGTGAATTCGACGACGTCACCGAGGCCCAGGCGCTGGCTCAACTGCTTGATCTCGGGGGCACAGTCACCGTCTCCCAGGACGGCAAAGTGAATGTCCTGCCGGCCTCGCTCGGCCACGATGTGGCGGGCGGCCAGCATCAACTGATCCAGGCCGTCGTCTGGACCGATTACCCCGGCGTAGAAGACCAGGTGCCGCCGGCCGCGGCGCAGCTCCGCCCGAGGCTGCGCGTCGCGGAAGTGCCCGCGCCCGATCGCGTTGCGGACAACAAAGGCCCGGGCTGGATCGACGCCGCCACGCTCGACTGCCAGCCGGCGGACGGACTCGTTCGGCGCGATGACGATGTCGGCCGTTCGATAGCTGGCCTGCTCCGTCCAGCTGGCGATGGCGTGGGTGAGGCGGAACCTGATCCCGGACCAGCGACTGGCGCAGGCCTCCGGAACGACATCATGCTGATCGAACACGAACTTCTTTCCCAGCAACTTGAACACCCGGCCGATCGTGAAGAGGAAGTCTGGCGGGTTGGCCGCATGGATGACGTCGAAGCCGTCCCGAAGGAAGATGAGCCAGGTATAGAGGAAGAGGATCGGCGTGGCGATCAGGTACTCGACCAGATGCCCGGCGATTCCCCCAAGCGACGGCAGGGGGACGCGATAGATCCGAATACCTTGCCGCTCTTCGTAAAACCCGGGATAGCCCCATTTGGGGCAGACGATCGAGACCTGGAAGCCGACCTGGGCCAGGGTCAGCGCTTCGTTCCAGACCCGTCGGTCACCCGGGACGGGCGCGTTCTCCACCAGGAACAGGACCTTGTGGGGCCGTACGCCCGTCTCTCTCCCAGGCATCCTGGCCACCTCAGGCTGAGGCCGCCGACTCGAGTTCGAGGATCAGATCGCGGACCGCCGTCAGACGCGGCTTGGCCCCGACATAAATCCGCGAGACGGTGAATGACACCAGCACGGCGAGCTGGGCGGTGGCACCGGCTCCGTACGCCCAGGCCGCCCCGATCAGCCCCAGGTGCGGGATGAGCACGAGTCCCGTCGCGAGCGTCACGACCATGGCGGTTCCACTGGAGATGGAATCGATCGCCGGACGGCTCAAGCCCCATCCCCAGATTGCCTGTAACACCCCGCAATAGGCGAAGATGGCCTGCCCGCACACCATCACCAAGAAGACATCGGCCGCGAGCTCATACTGACTGCCAAAAATCAGCCCGATCAGGGGCCGGCCAAACAGGGCGAGACCGCCGGCGATCGGCAGAATGAGGGCGAGGGAAAGGGCGCTGACATTCACGATGTAGCCACGGAGCGCCGAGTCGGCCAGGCGCACCATGCGAGGCCCGAGGGCGTAATTGAACGCGGCCATCACGGTGAGCAGCATCATGTTGAACGTCTTGGCCGCGGCGTAATTGCCGATGGCGGGATGGTGCAACAGCCGATGGATCAGGATGAGATCAGCGCCATACCAGACGTTGTAAAAGATGCCCTGCAGGATGATGGGCCAGGTGTAGCGAGCAATGGCCCGGGCCTGGCGCCAGACCACCAGCGCGCGTGAGAAGTCCAGGGCGGCCGGAGCCAGCGGGTAGATCACCGCCAGGGCGGCGATCGGGGCGAGGCCGTAGACGATCAGGAAGAGGGCCGGCGACCGCCATCCCAGCGTCCCCAGGAGGATGATGGCGCCCAGCTGAATCAGATTGGCGAAGACGTAATAGCCGCCCGTTATCCAGAATCGGCCCAATCCTTTTTGGGCTTCCCGATAGGTCTGAAAAACCGCCGTTCCCAGGAGATTCGCCATCAGGGCGATCAGCATCGCGCCACCCAGCCCGGCCCAGATGCCCACCGGGATCACGAGCACCAGGCTCGACGCGAGCATCAGCGAGATGATCGTCAGCCAGTTCGTGGCGTAGACCTTCTGTTTGAGAGGTTCGCTCTGATGACGGGCCAAGAAGCGGCCCATTCCCGAGGGGGCGTTGTTCGTCAGAACCGTGACGATGCCAACCGCCGCCAGCGCGTAGGCGATCTGGCCGTAGCCCGCCGGCGTGAGGATGCGGGCGGCAGCCACGGAAAAGAGGAAACCGAGCATCCGCGCCGACGCATCCCCCAGGAAAACAATCGCCGTCGATCGAAGCAGCCCCGGATCGGCAACCACCCGGCTCACGAGTCGAAGCGGCGGCCGCACCAGGCTGGAGGCAGGCGTCATGTTCCCGTGAGGGTGGAGTTCACAATCGCTAACGTACGACCGGCTCCGCCACCCGAGTAATGGGCAGGGCCCGGTGCCGAACACGGGTTGTCCTGATTCAGGGCGACGCCGTCCCGGCGGCGTGGGCCTTCTGTCCTATCGCCAGCCGGCGGCCCGGATTCGAACAATGGAGAGGCCCATGAACCCGGGGAGTCCGTCGATGTCAGCCACCGGTGACATCGCCTTCGTTCGGCTCGGCTCCTTCTCGCACATCAACGAGAGTCTGAAGCGGGAGTTGTCCCGTCAATTCCATGGCTACCGCATCGACGACGTCGAGGTCGGCGACCTGGTCAGTCGGGCTGACCGATGGGGGCCGGCGAATCTGCTCGTGCTCGCCGCCGACCAGCGGCTGAAGCTGGCCACCTCGGCCCAGCGGATTCGCGAAGCCGTCGCCAAGACGGACTACATTTTCAGGCTCTCGGCATCAAGGATCCGGGAACGACTCAAGGGTGGGCGATATGCCTTCAGCCTTCAGACCTCCGTGCTGTACGACGCCAGCCTGCCGGACACGCCCCACTTCATCTTTGCCGACAATACGGCTCTCGCCAACCGGCATTACGCGCCGGAATGCCCTCCGTTGCTGGTACCCTCGACGGCCTGGCTGCGCCTCGAACGTGAGCTCTTCCGCAAGGCCACGGCCATCTTTACCATGAGCCGCTTTTGTGCCCAGTCCCTGGTCGATGACTACGGCTGCGCCCCGGAGGCCGTCGTGTGCGTCAACTCCGGGACCAACGTGCCGGCGCCGGCTTCCATCGGCGAGGACCGGTATGCGGCCCGGCGGATCCTTTTCGTCGGCGTCGACTGGGGACGAAAAGGCGGCCCGGAGCTTCTCGACGCCTTTCGCCAGTTGCGGGCATGGGGCGTCCCGGCCACGCTCACGGTGGTCGGCTGCTCGCCGCGGATTTCCATGCCGGGCTGCGAGGTCGTCGGCCGCGTCAGCCCGCACGCGCTGCCCCAGTACTTCGCGCGGGCCTCGGTGTTCTGTATGCCGAGCCGGCGGGAGCCGTCCGCCACCGCCTACGCGGAGGCCAGCCTTTACGGGCTTCCGGTGGTGGCGACCAGGATCGGCGGCACTCCCGAACGCGTCATCCAGGGGGAGACCGGGTACCTGGTGCAGCCGGGGGACACGATGGGCCTGGCCCGGGCCCTTCAGCGACTCCTGGACAACCCGGCGCGGTGCCGCCGGATGGGAGAAGAAGCTCGCCGCCACATCGAGCGCGCCTTCACCTGGGAACGCACGGTGTCCATCATGAAGGACCGGATCCTGGCCGTCATCGGGCAGGCCGCTTAGAGGACGACCGAAAGCGCGTTAAGGCCGCGAAGCCCCAGGTTATTCCGCCAGGTGATGGGCCCGGGCCCCAGCTGCAGGTCCGGAAAACGCTGGAAAATTTTCCTGAAGGCGATCTGCCCCTCGACGCGTCCCAGGGGCGCACCGAAGCAGAAATGCCCTGCCCAGCCGAAGGCGACGTGACGGTTGTCGGGCCTGGTCAGGTCCAAGCGATCCGGGTCAGGGAAGCGCTCGGGGTCGCGGTTGGCCGCGCCCATCACGACCAGGCACGACTCACCCTTGTGAATCAATTTCCCTCCCAACTCCACATCCTCGGGGGCGATCCGGGTGGTCTGCTGGCTGGGCGCTTCGTAGCGGAGCAGTTCTTCCACGGCAGACGGAATCAGCGACAGGTCGTCGCGCAGACGATCCAGCTGGTCTTTGTGGCGGAAGAGGGTGAGCAGTCCGGTCGCAATCAAGTTCGTGGTGGTCTCCTGCCCGCCCACCATGGTGACGATCGTGTTGGTGACGATCTCCTCATCGGTAAGCCGGTCGCCATCGATCTCGGCTGTCACCAGCGCGTGGATGAGGCCGTCGTGCGGGTTCTCCCGATCGCGGCGCACGGCATCGTGGAAATAGCTCAGCAGCGCTTCGATACTGCGTAGCACGCGCGGCACGCGGTCCGGGTTGAGCTGAAAATTGCCCAGCAGCTCGGCAAAGTCCGCCGACCAGGCTTTGAGCTGATCACGATCGGCGCGGGGCACGCCCAGCAGCTCGCCGGTGACCGTTGCGGGGAGGGGCGCGGCCAGGTCGGCGATCACCTCCATGCTGCCTTTTGCCGCCACCTCGTCGAGCATGCCGTCCACGATGTCTTCGATGTGCTCGCGGAGAACCTCCACCCGGCGGGGCGTGAATGCCTTGGCCGCCAGGCCGCGGATGCGGGTGTGGGCCGGCGGGTCCATGAACAGCATCTGCTTCACCATCACCTGGGCCGCCGGGCTCAGCACCCCCATGCCCATCATGTCCAGCTGCTCGGGAGTCGGCGCACACTTTGCGGAGAACCGCTGCAGCGCGAAAACCACGTCGGCGTAGCGGGTCAGGACCCATTTGTGCAGGAAGGGATCCCAGTGCAC
>VBEN01000107.1 GCA_005881175.1 Chloroflexota bacterium | reverse complement strand
TGAGGTCGAGGCGGCGAATCACATTGTTATCCGTATCCGCGATGTACAGCCCGTCGCCGTTGACGGCCAATCCGCGCGGATGATTCAGCGGGCCGGCAAGAAGGCTCCGGATTGTCCCTCGGCCGTCGACAGAGCGCACCCGGTTGTTCAGGGTGTCGGCGATGTACAGGACGTTCCGTTTCGAGTCCCAGGCAACGCCATATGGCGAATTGAGCTGGGCCGACGTCGCCCGGCCGCCGTCACCCGAAAAGCCGAAGGTGCCCGAGCCGGCGATCGTGCTGATCACCGCGCTCTGGGACACGCTGGGCTTGTCGATGGTCGGGATCGTGACGCTCGCCTTGCGGACCTGGTGGGCGAAAGTATCGGCGATATAGACGTCGAAGGCCGTCACCTGGTATCCGACCTCGGTGACCTGCCCGATGGCGACGGCGAAGGGCCCGGCCAACTGGGCCTCCGCCGGATCGCCGCCATCGCCCTCGACCGCGAGGCTGCCAAGGCCGGCAAAAGCCACTTCGGTGTTGTCGATCAGCAGGCGGACCACGTGATTCGTCGGGTCGGCCACGAACGTATACCGGCCAAGCACGGCCAGGCCAAAGGGCTGCTGCGCAACATCGGTTGGGTTGCCCGCTGCCGGCGCGCCGGCGTAGGTTGACAGCTCGGGCCGGACTGCCGCCGGCGCGGCAGCCTGGACCGCGATCGTTCGGCCCGGGCCAAGCGGGGGGATCACCAGACCGAGCAGTAGGACAGCCGGACCCACGGCGCGCCAGCACCGGACCCCCCAGTGGCCCCGTGTCACCATGCGTTCCCCCTTGGTCGGTTCCCCGCGTGCATCATACGCCGAGCTCTGCACTCACCGTCGCAACGAGAAATCGGAGGGTTGTGAGCGTCCGGGCGTGACAAGGAACGGCGCATCGGCCTCGATCGCCACGCCGGCGCCGTCACCCTGGTCGTTGGGGACGATGGCGCGCAGCATGCGAGGGCCGAGCTGGTCGTGGTACAGGACCAGGATCGGAATCTGGAACGCCCCGGCGTCGTTGGTCTTGATGTCCTTGGGCAGCGGTGACCGAAGCACCTTGCCATCCCAGTTCAGGAAGGCAATCGGACTGTTCCGCGGAAATCCGCGACCGACGGCGTACGTCACGAAACCGGGAGGTCCGATCGGCGGATCGAGGGCCAGCGACGGCTGGTAGCAGGGAATCTGGTAACTGGTGTCGTCCGCCTCCCGCTGGCGGAAGTCGTCGGCGCGGATCAGGTGAACGCCTTCAGCTGGCTCGACGACCTGGATGGTCCGGCTGAAATGGCCAAACACATCGGTCTGCGCCTCGAAGCTCTGTGGAACACCGCCGGGGCCGGCATCGAAGGTGATGAGCACGGCAGCGAACGGATTGAAGTTGTCACCCGTGATTGTCGTCGTCCCCGTTTCTGGTGCCGCGGATGTCGCCGGCGTCGGTGCCGGCTTTGGCGTGGTTCTGGGAGCCAGTGCCTTGAAGGTGTCGGAGCTCAAGGTGACCGCGGCGGCAGGCTGAAAACAGTTTGGCTTCGCCGTTATCGTCGCCGGCGAACGGATCGCTGTCGCGCTGGGGCCACTGAGCCAGAGCACGAAATGGCGATTACTCCTGTGCACTTCCAGGCCGTCGGTAAAGCTCGCCTGCACGGCGTCGATGCCGGGCTCCGGACCATTGGCGTAGCTGACCGAGGCGCGACCCGTGTTGTTCGTCCTCGATGACGCGAGCGAACGGCCTTTATTCGGGCCGGAGGCGATGGTGAAGCCGACGAGAACGTTTGACACCGTTGCCCCATGCCAGTCCTCGACCACCGCGGTGATGGTGGTTTTCGTGGGTGGGTCGCCTGAGCGCCGTGGCATATCGACAGTTGTCGGCGCAACGTCGAGCTGGATGCGCGAAGCCGGGAACGTGTTGCTGAGCCCGATCTGTCCGGCGAGCGCTCCACGAGCCAGGACGGTGACGGCGAGGACTCCGATTCCGATCGCGGCCGCGGCCAGTTGGACGCGTCGCATTCGTTAGCTGCTCGGTGGGTTCTTGAAGTACCCGCTGTAATACGCGGCGGCGTCGCACCGGCTGCCGGCCGGATCAGGACCGCAGCTCAGGGTCATCGTTTGCTTCTCTTTGAAAACGAGCGGTGTCACGAAGTGGAAGTCGAGATCTCTGAAGTTCTCGAGCCGCAGGGTCATCAGCACCTGATCGGGCTTGTTGGCCTCGCGTCGAACGAGGTAGAGCGTGCCGCTGTTGCCGCTGGGATTCTCGAACACGAGATCGGTCACGGCGAGCCCTCCACCGTCCGGCACGGTGATCGAGCTTTCGAGCGGCTTGACGTCCGGGTTGACGGCCAGGCGGGACGACCACACCTTGCCCTGTACCGGGTTGGCGCCAGTTGCGTCGGCTCCCCCGCCCGATTGCGATGCTGGGTTGGCTACCGGCAGTCGACTCGCGATCGACTGCATCGCCGAGGCCTGCGGTGCGACCGCCTTCTGGGCCTCGCTCGAGATGCTCGGTTTGACCAACGCGAACCAAAGGATGACCGCGATCAGGACCAGTGCGACGAGCCCAATCAAGGCCGGGACCATCCATCTTGGGATCAATCCCTCCTGCTGCATCGAGCCATCGACCGTGATCGTCGGCAGGCCGTCCTGGTGGACCAGGACCTTGTATGGACTGATCTTCGGAGGGCCGGTCAGAAACCGTTGGCGCGGGCTGAGACGGATCGTCGCGAAGCTTGCCGTTCCGGCCTCCGCCGTGATGGCCGGCGGCGTGATGGTGAAGTTCAGTTTTCGGTCGGGGTCGGCCGCGGTTAGACGAGCATTGACCCGGACATTGCCGCGATTGTCGACCGCAAGCTGGGCGCGGGCGCGCGAGCTTCCCCGGGCAGTGCGCGGGATCAGCTCGGCGAAGGTGTCGTTGAACGGTCCGACCTCGACGACGCCTTCTTCCACGACAGAGGCGCGGGCATCCTCGTGCGATTTAACCCGGATGGCGAATGGGATGGCGCGGGCAAGCACGCTAGACGACTTCGGCGGCTTGAACGTGATGCGGGCCACCGTCTCGGCCCCGGGAAAGAGCGGGACAATGGCCGGCTCAACGATGGCCCACGCCGACGCATCACCCAGGACCTCGAGCGTGAATTGGTCGACCACGGTGCCGGAGTTTCGGACCCGAACTTCGGTCACTGCCTCGCCACCGGGCGTGACGGTCACGGCCTTGCTGGCAAGCGCGGCGGTTGCGGCCATGGCGCTCGAATCATAGGTAGCGCTCCGTGACCGGGCCATAGCCAGAGAGGAAGACCTGCAGGCATCGGGTGCTGCCCGTTAAGTCACCGTTAAGTGCCCGGAAAGTCGAGGGGCGACACTGTGGGGAGCGGCGCTCAGGCAGCAGGAAGGGCGCCGACCCAGGAGGAGGAGGAAGCCGTGATCGCAACTCGCCCGAGTGTCTTGACTGACCGTACCCGCGTTTACGTCGCTACATCCGACCCGGTCTCCCGCGCCGGCATTGCCAGCCAGCTTCGATCGCATCATGGGCTCGACATGGTGGAGGAGCGCCAGGTCGATGCCGATGTGGTGGCGCTTGTGGTCGCCGACCAGATGGACGAGGAAACCGCCCAGGCGATTCGAGCCCTGAAACGGCGAGGGGTTGAACGGGTGGTGCTCATCGTGACGCGCGTCGATGACACGGGGCTGTTGTCGGCACTGGAGGCGGGCGCTCGCGGCGTGCTCCGCCGGAATCAGGCTACGCCCGAGAACCTCTTTGAAGCCATCCGCGCGGCGGCCGGCGGCGAGGGGGCCCTATCACCCGATCTCCTCGGCCGGTTGCTCGACCAGGTCGGTCGGCTTCAACGGCAGGTCCTCAATCCGCGTGGCTTGAGCTTCGCCGTGCTGACAGATCGTGAAATCAAAGTTCTCAAGCTGTTAGCCGACGGGCAGGACACGGCTGAAGTTGGACGCCGCCTGTTCTATTCGGAACGAACCGTCAAGAACATCGTCCATGACGTCACCAGCCGGCTCAATCTGCGGAACCGAACCCAGGCGGTGGCCTACGCGTTGCGACAGGGTTTGATCTAGAGCCGAGTCTCCGGGTCGTCGTGCCCAATGCTGCGGTCGAGCGGGAGGCTGATGAAAAAGCTCCGGCGCGCGGAGCGGATTCTCAGCGCCAAAATGGCGCGCCGCTAAACGACAAAGACGCTTCGTCCCCGGTTGCCGAGCTGGCCGGTAGGCCTCCGGTTGGCGAACTGGCCGCCGCGCCGCGTGGTGTGTTGCACCCGCGGCTTCTTCTTGGACTTCAGGGGATGGCCGGCAACGCCGCTGTCGCCAGCCTGATCCAGGAGACGCGCAGAGCCGAGCCCGCACAACCGACCGCCTCGTCGCCCGCAACGGCCGAGGCTGCTGAGCCGCCTCAAATCGGGCCGCCAGAAGCCGCCGGTGTCGAGACCGACGAGGAACTGGCCCGGCTCGACGCCGCAGCCGAGGCGCCTGGCGTCGAGACAGAACCATCCGCGCAAGGCGAGCGCGAGCTGGTGGCCCGGGATGCACAGGCCGAGTTCGAAGCCGGCCCGGGTCCGCCAGCAGGCGGCGCGCCCGAAACGGATCTGGGCGCTGCCGATCCCGGTGTTCCCATCGAGGCACGGCCGCCACCGGCCGTCCCAAACGTCGACGCCGTCGAGCCCTCGGTCGGTTTGGCACGGCTCGCTGGTCTGCCTCCGGCCAGATTGCTGAGCTCGCTCGGAACTGTCGGCGGCGCCGTTGACCGTCACGCGGATCACGAGCACCAGCGGCTAACGACCAATCCCCCGCAGCGGGCGCGTCATCCCGGCGCACCATCAACGGTGCAGACGCCGGCGTCGACCCGCATGCCATTACCCGAGCACGCGTCCGCCAGCATCCCACGGGTGCCCGAGGGTCGAGACGTCGAGGTGCCACGTCCTGATCCTGGCCTCGAGCTCAAACCCGGCGCCGCTCCACGTCTGCCGCTGGAGGGAAATGCGGATCCGGCCGCCGTCCAGCAGCAACGCGGCCACATTCTGATGGGCCTGGGCCGCGAGCACACCGCTGGTCAGCAGGATGCCGCCCAGCCTATGGGTGAGGACGAGCTCTTCCCCACGGCCCCGGCCGAGACGCTGCGGGCTGCGGTCCCGGCTGCACCGGGCGCGAACGGACAGTCAGCCGGCGCGCCGACGGCGGGAGACGAGGATGGGGCCGAATCGATCATCGCCAGGCAGGAGAAGGGCGGCGAAATTCAAAGCGCCATCGGCAGCGGCCTGACGACCCTTGCCGGTCAACGGCAGGAATACGCGGAGCGCACCGCTGCCGAACGCGCCAAAGCCGACACGGAGATGGCGCAGCTCGAGGAGGCCAACGTTGAGCATCAGGCCGGTGAACGTGCGGTTGCCAAACGCGACGTGCTGGGTCTGCGTCACCAATGGACCGGGGCGCAGCAGGAATTGGTGGCCGGCGCTCAGCACGAGACCGACGCGAAAACCAGCGAGACCCTGGCCACCGTTGCGCAGGAACGCGCAGCGGCCGAGCGGCAGGCGGCCGCTCAATATGAGGCGGGCCAGCGGGAGGCAGACCAGGCACGACACGAGGGCGAGCAACAGGCGGCAGCCGAGCGCAAGAAAGCGCAGAACCAGAATTCGGGTGGGGTGCTGGGGGCGATCGGCTCAATGGCGCAGTCGCTCCTCGACAAGGCCAAACAGGCCGTTCAGTTCCTCCTCGACAAGGCCAAACAGGCCGTTCAGTTCGTCGTCGACAAGGCCAGTCAGCTGGTCCGCAGCGCCATTCAGCGAGCTCAACAGTTGGCCGGAGCGGTTCTTGAGGGCGCCCGCAAGGTCATCGCCGTCGCGATCCGCAACGCCGGCATTGCGCTGACCGCGATTGGTGACCGCGTCCTCGTCGCATTTCCGGCGCTCCGCGCTCGATTCCGTGACGCGATCCTGGCTCGGGTGGCCGCAGCCGAGGCGGCGGTCAACAAGCTCGCCGGCGTGCTCAAGCAAGCTGTCCAGAATGCCCTGACAATCTTGGGGGCCAGACTGTCCGCCGCTATAGCGTTCTGGCGTCGCGGCATGCTGGCTGCGATCGATGGCGTCCGCGTGGTGGTTCGAGGCGCGCTCGATTTTGCGCGCAGCGCGATCGCGGCTTTCGGGACCTTCGCTGTTCTTGTCAAGGACATCGCCGCGAATCCGGTTCGTTGGGTTTCCAATCTCGCGGCCGCGGCCCGCGATGGTATCCGTAACCATCTCTGGCCTGACCTCAAGGCCGCCGTCCAGGGCTGGTTCACCGAAAAGCTTGACGGAGTG
>VBEN01000041.1 GCA_005881175.1 Chloroflexota bacterium | reverse complement strand
GCCTCCGACCGACAAGCTGCAGGACCTTCGCTCGCAAATTGTCCTCAAACTGATCGAGGCTGGTATCGACGTCGAGGTTCATCACCATGAGGTCGGCACCGCCGGTCAAACCGAAATCGACATGCGGTACGGGACCCTGGTCAAGATGGCGGACCAGGTCATGATGTACAAGTACGTCGTCAAGAACATCTGCGCCCAGAACGGCTTCGTCGCGACGTTCATGCCAAAGCCGCTCTTCATGGACAACGGGTCCGGGATGCATACCCACCAGAGCCTCTGGAAGGATGGCGTGCCGCTGTTTTACGACAAGGCGGGCTACGCCAGTATCAGCGACATGTGTCGCTGGTATATCGGCGGACTTCTGAAGCACGCCCCCTCCCTGCTTGCCTTCGCGGCGCCGACGACAAACTCTTACCGGCGGCTGGTACCCGGATACGAGGCGCCCATCAACCTCATCTACTCGAAGCGCAACCGGAGCGCCTGCGTGCGTATCCCTATGTACTTCACCGATCCCAAGCAAAAGCGCCTCGAGTTCCGTACGCCGGATCCGTCATGCAACCCCTATCTGTCCTTCGCGGCCTGCCTGATGGCCGGTCTCGACGGAGTGATCAACAAGATCGAGCCGCCCAAGCCGATCGATGAAGATCTGTACGATCTCGAGCCCGAACTCAAGCGCCAGGTCAAAAGCACGCCGGGTTCCTTGCTGGAAGTCCTCGATGCCCTGGAGATGGACAACGAGTATCTCCTCCGCGGCGGCGTTTTTACCACCGATTTGATCGAAACCTGGATCGACTACAAGCGGGTCAAGGAGTACGACCAGGTTGCACTGCGGCCACATCCATGGGAGTTCTACCTCTACCACGACATCTAAATTTCCCCCGCTCGTCGGATCGCGCGTTCGCCCGTAAGGCGGCTGCCACTCGCCCTGGCAGCCGCCTCATGATCAGCAGGTAAGGAGCAGCGTATGGACCATCCGCTAGAACACGACAAGCCCTGGCGACCTGCCGATCACCCGCGTCCCGGCCCGTCCTGGATGGAGGAGACTCGGCCGTCGAACTCCGAGCACAAAGGAATCCCCGACGCCGAAGACTGAGACGGCCGCCGGCCGCACGTCGATCACCGTCGAACGCGCGCTGGAACGGCTGTCCCAGCGCGGCATCCGCTTCCTCGACCTACGCTTCGTCGATGTCCTTGGGACGGTAAAGAGCATCACGATTCCGACCCAGCGGCTGCCCCATGCGGTGCGCAACGGCGAATGGTTCGACGGCTCGTCGGTGGAGGGCTTCGCGCGCGTCTTCGAGAGCGACATGTTCCTCCGTCCGGATCTGGACACGCTCACCATCGCCGCCGGCGACGCCGTTCCGGCCGCCCAGGTGATCTGCGACCTGCTGACCCCGGAAGGGGAGCGGTTTGCGGGTGATCCACGAGGCGTGCTCGCTCGGGCGATGGCGGAGGCGGGGGCGCTGGGCTTCGATTACGCGGTCGCGATCGAGCTGGAGTTCTTCCTCCTGAACGCGGACCCGGCAGGCGGCCTGCATCCAGGTCGGCATGACCGGGCGAGCTACTTCGACCATCCGGTCGACCTGGGCGGCGAAGTCCGGCAGGAGATCGTCGAGGCGCTCGACCATCTCGGGATAACGATCGAAGCCAGCCACCACGAGGTCGCAGCTGGCCAGTACGAGCTCGACCTGGGGCTCACTAATGCCCTCAAAAGCGCGGATCAGCTGGTCACCATGAAGCACGCCGTCAAAGCGGTCTCCCAGCGGCGTGGGTTGCTGGCGACCTTCATGCCGAAGCCGATCTTCGGCGCGGCCGGCTCGGGGATGCACACGCACCAGGTGCTCAACGAGGCTGGCAAGGAGATCAACGCCTTCTACGACCGCGCCGACCAGTACCATCTCTCGACCGTCGCCAAGCACTTCATCGCCGGACAGCTGGCTCACGCCCGCGCCATGTGCGCGCTGGTCGCGCCGCTGGTTAACTCCTACAAGCGGTTCGTGCCCGGCTTCGAGGCGCCGGTCGCGATCAGCTGGGCACAGATGAACCGGTCGGCGCTGATCCGGGTGCCCCGCGCCGGCAGCGGCGATCGGGCTTTGATCCGCATCGAGTACCGCGCACCGGACCCCTCATGCAACCCATACCTGGCCTTCGCCGCCATGCTCCACGCCGGCATCGCCGGGATCCGGCAGAAACTGCCTCTGCCGCCGCCGGTCGAGGAAAATCTCTACGCCTTCGATCCCGAGCGCCTGGCCCGCCACCAGCTCGGCCAGCTGCCCGGCTCCCTCAACGAAGCCCTGCGCGACCTGCGCCAGGACGAGGTGATGCGGGATGCGCTGGGTGCGCACCTCCTCGAACGTTTTATCGAGGCGAAGGAAATGGAGTGGCAGAACTATGAAAAGCAGGTCAGCGCCTGGGAGCTCGACGCTTACCTCGAGGCTTACTAACCGGCTTCACGGTCCTCTTCTTCTGGCCCTCGTCGTCGTCCTGATTCCCCTGGCGGGCTTCTACGTGATCGAGGCATTTATCGCCCCCAATCAGCTGGTCCGCATTGTGCTGCGCAGCTTCCCCGTGCTCCCTCTCGCCATCTGGACCCTCTGGTACGAGAGATCACGGCCATTCGAACGACAACGGCCAGCGATTCGTGTAGCGGGCCGGATCCTGCTCCTCGTGCTCGTAATGGCCTTTGCTGTTGCCGTCCTCGGAATCGGCATCAACTGGCTCTATGATCCCAATCGGGTGATCTAGTGCTGACCAAAGCCGAGGTGACGATCGAGCGGCCACGCGACGAGGTGTTCCGCCGATTCGCCGACGAGCTGGCGACCACGTATCCATTGATCTGCCCATTCACGACCTCGGTCAGGATGGATCCGGAAAAGCCGATGGCGGCTCGCGCGACTGGCCAGATGATGGTCCGGAACCTTTTCATGCCCGCCATCGTGGACTTCACCGTGACTCGATACGAGAAAGGTGAGCGCCTGTCCATCGAGGCCCGTCGCGGCAGCAGGTCCTCACGTAGCGACTATCTGTTTCGCGATGCGGGCACCGGTACCATCGTCACGATGGTGACCGAAGGCCCGGCGGTCGGTCCCAGGTGGCTGCAGGACCGAAATCAGCGGACACTCGAAGGGCACGACCGCCACGACGCCCAGCGCCTCAAGATTCTGCTCGAAGGTCGGCAGAAGGAGCCGGCAAAAGCATACCGCCGATCAATGGTTCGGCTCGTGCTGATCGGTTGGGCACTGGCCGCGCTTCTCGGCGTAGCCTTTGCCACCTATCAGGCGCTCTCCTCTTGAGTTGCAAACAGCCGCCGACCCGGCAGCGAGGACGCCTAGAATGGGCGCCTGATCCGCCAGCGTAAGGGACAAGGAGGTCGCTATGGCTCACCATTTCAAGGATCTGACGATCGAGCTCGACGAGAAAGTGGGAAGCGTGGCCGCGGCCGCGGAGGCGCTGGGTAAGGCCGGCGTCAACATCGAGGGCATCTGTGGATTCGTCGTCGGCGGCAAGGGCGTCGGCCACGTCCTGGTCGCGGACCCCGGCAAGGCCCGTCAGGCGCTGCAGACCGCGGGCGCCCGGGTTACCGGTGAGCAGGACGTTCTCATCCTGGACATCGAGGACAAGCCGGGATCCCTTGGCAAGCTGACCCGCAAGATTGCCGATGCCGGCGTCAACCTGAACACGGTCTACCTCGCGACGAAGACGCGCGTCGTCATTGGCGCAGGCGAGATCGAGAAGGCCCGCACGGCAGCCGGCGAAGGCGCCGCCAGCGTCCGCTAGGACTCAAGCCGGAGAATGAGCTTCTAACGACGGCAATCGAGGCGGCGTCTCCTGGACGTCGGCGCGACACCCGTTCAACGATCTGGGCTTCGCGCCCAGCGCGTAAGCACACCCGTGACGGCCCAGCCGGCGAGGTGGTTGGCGGCCACCCCCAGCCGATCAGGAATCCACGAAACGTACACCGAACTGCGGTTGCGCTCAACGGCGGTGGCAATACGCCGGGCGACTTTCTCTGCCGGCACCGCAGGCATTCGCTGGTGCGGCAGGGAACCGGAAGCCCCAAGGCGATTCTTGCCGAAGCTCGAGCGGGTCGTCCCAGGGAAGACATTCATGACCCGGATCCCGTATTGGCTCTCCTCCATCCGCAACGCGTCACCGATGGCCGTCAGCGCGAACTTGCTTGCCGAGTAGTAGCCGATTCGCGGCACCACGATCCGGCCGGCGACGGACGAGATATTGACGATCATCCCCCGCCGCTGCGCCCGCATGATCGGAATCACGGCGCGGATGACGTCGGCGGCGGCCAGCACGTTCAGCCGAAAGAGCGCCTCAACGTCGCTGCCAGAGGCATCGGCGATGGTTGCGTTGAGGCCAACGCCGGCATTGTTCAGCAGTACATCGATGCCGCCGAGCGCTCGGATCGTTTCCTTCGCCATCCGCTCGACCTCAGCGGCGATGGTCACGTCGGACGGAATCACGATCGCTTCGCCCCCCTGACCGCGGATTTCTGTGGCCAGCTCGTGCAGCGCCTGCTCGCTTCGGGCCGCCAGCGCGACCCGAGCGCCGCGCCGGGCGAACTCCAGCGCGATGGCGCGACCGATCCCGCTCGAGGCCCCGGTCACGATCACGCGGGCTTCCTTCAGCTGCATGGGCTAATGCTGGCAGCCACGACAGAAATCCGTCGCTTCCCCGCGGGCGGTCAGCTCCGAGATCCGGTGTCCACAGCGCGGACATTTCTCCTTTGCCTTACCGTGCACCGCCATGAAGCTTCGATCCTGTTTGTGCGGTTCGTACTTCGGCTGCGCCTTGATCGATTCGATGGCGGAGTGCAACACCTGCCCGGTCGCCGCATGCAGCTTGCCAACGTCATCGGACTTGAGCGTCGTGCGCTTGCGTAGCGGCAGCAACCCGGCCTCGTGCAGGATCTCGTCGGAGTAAGCGTTGCCGACACCGGCGATGAACGCCTGGTTGCGTAGCAAGTTTTTCAACTCGCCGGGATGGCGTCGAATGCGTTGCGAGAATTCGGATAACCCGACCGTCAGCGCGTCGGGGCCAAGCTCCGCCCATCCGGGGATGGTGGGCATCGCGCCAGGCACCACCCAGTAGACCCGGCCCATCTTGACGGTATCGAGGAAGCGAAGCTCGTCTCCACCTTCGAGCGTGATCCGGAAAACGGTCGCCGCCGCCACCTTCTCGGCGGCGGTCGTCCACTGCAATCGGCCTCCGAGCATGGGGTTGATGACAAGATGCTGGCCGCTGATGTCGAAAATCAGGAATTTTCCCCGGCGCCAGGTCCGTTCAAAGGTCCCGCCGGTGAGCTGGCGCGCGAACTCGTCTGGCGGGGTCCGAAGGAGAAAGCTGAACTTTGGCGACGTCCATACCTTGGCGATCCGCTTTCCCTCCAGGCGAGGGCCGAGGTACTCGCGCAGCACCTCGAGTTCGGGCAGCTCGGGCATAGCTCATCAGGCTAGCGGAGAGACGTTCCCTGTGCCGTCGATGGTTGGCGAGTTACTTGACAAGACTGGACGTCTCATCTAGTGTCGTTCATTATGGCCGCAACTGGACCACCCCGGGAGCGGATCATGAGGGAGGCCACGCGCGTGCTCGCACGCGGGGGGCAGCCGTCGGTGGCCGAAATCGCCAAGGCTGCCGGCGTTTCGCGGACGACGTTCTACCGGGCATTTGCCTCCCGGGCCGGACTCCTCCAGGCACTTGAGCTGGAGCCCGAACCAGGCGCTCGTCAGCGTGTGCTCGAGGTCGCGCTCCGCCTGTTGCGCACGCAGACCCTGGCCGATCTCTCCATGGATGAGCTCGCTTCCGAAGCCGGCATCTCGCGCGCCAATCTCTACCGCCTCTTCCCCGGCAAGGCGGCCCTGTTCCGGGCCATCCTGATTGCCTACTCTCCTTTTGAGCCGGTCATGGCGTTTTTCGATCGCATGGGCGATCGCCCACCCGACCAGGTCATCCCAGATCTGGTGCTCACGGCGTACCGCACCGTCGCTGGACGAGCCGGCATCGCCCGCACCCTGATGCTGGAGGCGACCTCGATGTCGCCCGAATTCGAGCAGGCGTTTCGGGACACCGGGCTGCGCGCCTTCGCCAGGCTGGCACAGTACCTGGCCGGGCAGATGACCGCCGGCCGGCTCCGGCGGATGCATCCGATGCTCGCCGCGCAGAGCCTCGTGGGCGCGGTCATGCTCCACGTGCTGCTTGGGCCGCTGCTGAGTCAAGCGATGGTGGGTGCGCCGACGGGTGAAGATGCGGTGACGCAATTTGCCAACCTGTGGTTGCGCGGAATGGGCGCGGAGGCGGCAGGCTGATGGCCGGCGAGACCTACGCCGTCGAGGTCGATCGCGTCGTCAAGCGTTTCGGATCGCTGCGCGCGCTCGACGGCGCCACGCTTCGAATCCGTCGCGGCGAGGTCTACGGACTGCTCGGCCCGAACGGGGCAGGCAAGACGACGCTGATTCGGGCCCTGGTCGGATTGGTCGTCCCCGATGGCGGGACCGTGACCGTGCTCGGACGGCCGGCGCGCAACCTTGACGTTCTGGCCCGGGTTGGCTATATGACGCAGCAAGCGGCCCTCTACCCCGACCTCTCGGCCGAGGAGAACGTCGCCTTCTTCGCCGCCATCCACGGCGCGCACCACGGAGTCCGCGAAGCGCTGGAATTTGTCGAGCTCTGGGATCGCCGCGGGTCCGTGGTGAGCAGCTTGAGCGGCGGTATGCGCACCCGCTGCTCGCTGGCGTGCGTGCTCGCGCACAAGCCAGACCTCCTGCTGCTGGATGAGCCTACGGTCGGGGTCGATCCACTGCTGCGCGTCCAGCTCTGGAATCGTTTTCAGCGGATGGCGGCTGACGGCACATCCATCCTGGTTTCGAGCCATGTGATGGACGAAGCCGAGCGCTGTGACCGGCTCGGACTGATCCGTTTCGGACGATTGCTGGCCGAGGGAACCGTTCCTGAGCTGAAGGGCAAGGCCGGCGTCGACCGCCTGGAGGATGCGTTTCTCAAGCTGTCGGGGACCGGCGCCGAATGAGCGGCCGGCGGGTCGCCGCGATTACGCGACGGCTGCTTCAACAGTTCCATCGCGACCGGCGGACCCTCGCGCTCCTCTTTGGTGCGCCGCTCATCATCCTGGGACTGCTTGGTTATCTGCTTCGGGGCGGCGGAGACGTTCCGGTGATGGGTGTCGTCAATCTCGATGCTGGACCGTTGGGCGCTGCGATTGCCTCCCAGCTCGAGCGCACGAAGACCGTGTCGGCATCGACGATGTCGGAGGCCGCCGCCGAGTCGAAATTACGCTCGGGCGAGCTTGCCGGCTATGTGCTGCTTCAATCCGATTTCTCAGCGCGGGGCCAACAGTCCCGAGTGATTTCGCCGCAGATCCATCTGGAGGGAAGTCAGCCAGGCCTGTCGCAGACCATCGTGCAAGCCGTCAACGAGTCATTCGCGGCGCTCGTCGGCCAGGCGGGCGGCGTTCGCTTCGCACCACAGGTCATGTTCGTGTACGGCGGTCCGAGCTTCGATACGCTCGATTACTTTGGTGCGGCCTTCATCGGGTTGGTGGTTTTCTTCCTGGTGTTTGTCATCACCATCGTCGCCTTCCTGCGGGAGCGGGGCCAGGGAACGCTCGAACGATTGATGGCGAGTCCGCTACGACGTGGCGAGATTGTGCTCGGGTACATGCTCGGCTTCACGGTGCTCGCGCTCGTGCAGGCGGTCGAGGTGCTGGCCTTTTGTTTGCTTGTCCTCCACGTGCACAACGCCGGCAATGTTGGGCTCATCTTCGTGCTCGAAGGTCTGATGGCGATCGCGGCGGTCAACCTCGGCATTTTCCTCAGCATGTTCGCCCGTACCGAGTTTCAGGCCGTGCAATTTATCCCGCTGGTCATCTTGCCGCAAGTCCTGCTGTCCGGCATCATTTTTCCCATCAGCACCGAACCCGGACCGCTTACGGTGTTATCCCGGGCGCTGCCGCTCACCTACGCCGTCGAAGGGATGCGCAACATCATGATCAAAGGCGCCGACCTCAGCTGGTCGTCGCTGCAGCTCGATTTCGGCGTCGTGCTCGGCTTCTGCGTCCTCGTCATCATCGCCGGCATCCTGACGCTTCGCCGCCGCATCGCCTGATCCAGCCCACCAGCCCCGGGCTTTTTGCGTCGACTGTTGCTGCCCTGTCCGTGGCTTTATAGTCATAATGGGGGCAAACGTTACAGTAATAGTTAACAATGGAGGTTCGGAATGCCCGGAAAGCGGAAGAGCTCGTCGATCAAGAACCCCAAGACCTACGAAGGCCTGAAGAAGAAAGGCATGCCGAAGAGCCGCGCCGCGGCTATCAGCAACGCGCAGGCCAAGAAAAAAAAGAAGAAGAAGTAAGCGGCTGAGCGCGATGCCAATCAGCCCGCCGGCCGTTTTGGCCTGGCGGCCTGAGTACATCCCCGCCTACCTGTCCAATGGCCTGATCGGGCTGCGGGCTGGCCCGATCCCGCTCACCGAGGGCGTCGCCATCGTCAATGGACTCGCCGCGATCGACCCGGTCGAAAAGGGCGAGGGCTTCGCCCGAGGCCCCTACCCCGTCGGCGGAGACCTCGAAGTCGACGGCCATAAGCTCAGCCGTCTCCCGCTCCAGGCTGAGTTTGTCGAGCAGCGTCATGACTTTTCTTGCGGCGAGCTCACGAGTCGCTTTCGGTTCCGATCTGGCGAGACGACGGCGACCGTCGAGGTGCTGACGTTGTGCAGTCGATCGCTGCCGGCGGTCGTCCTGCAAGAGGTGCGCGTCAGTGTGGATCGACCGTGTCGCCTCGTGGTCACAGCGAAGCTCGACCCCACCGGCATCACGGGCCGTTGGCTCTCGCGCGAAACCTCCACCCCGGACTCTGACAAGCCGGTCAACGACGGATCGATGCTGTGGGAGGTCAATGGCGCTCTTTCGACGTGTGGCGCCGCCTACATCACGCGGTTCGATGGAGGCGAGGGCGTCGAGCGCCGGCGCGAGGAGCACGACGAGCTCGCCCCGCTGTCGACCTCATACGGCGTCGAAGCGCGACCGGAAAGCCGCTATGTTCTGCAGCAGTTCGTCAGCCTGGTCCCCAGCCAGGCGCACCACGAGCCCCATCGCCAGGCTGCTCGTCTGGCTGGGATGGCGGCCCAACGCGGCTTTCAAAAGCTGCGCGACGAGAACCGCGGCGCATGGCGCCAAATCTGGAACGGCCGCATCAAGCTGCTGGGGGCCGATTCGCGGTGGCAGGCGCTGGCCGACGCCGCGTACTACTACCTGCATGCATCCGCACATTCATCCTCGCTATTCAGCACGTCGATGTTCGGGTTGGCGTTCTGGCCGAACTACCACTATTACCGCGGCCACGTAATGTGGGACGTCGAGACCTTCGCCTTCCCGCCGTTGTTGCTGACGGCCCCAGAGGCGGCGCAAGCGCTTCTCGACTACCGCTTCCAGCGTTTGGAAGCCGCTCAGCGGAACGCCGCGCTTTACGGCTACCGCGGTCTGCAGTTTCCCTGGGCAAGCGGACCACGCCACGGTGAAGAGGCGATCCGCCTCTCAGCGCCCCAGCTGGTGTTCGAGCAGCACGTCAGCTTGAGCGTCGCCATGGCCTTTGCCCAGTACGTCCATGCCACCGGCGACCAGGACTATCTCCGGGAAAGGGCATGGCCCGTACTCGAAGGTGTGGCCAACTGGATCGCCAGCCGGGTGGTCAAAAGCGAACGCGGATACGAAATCAAAGAGGTGGTCGGGATCGCCGAGCAGACCCAGCCAGTCGACAACAACGCCTACGTCAACATGGCGTCCAGCATGGTCCTGCGCGAGGCGGCCGGTTTTGCCCGCCGCCTCGGCCGCTCAGACGCGGAGCGATGGGAGGGCATCGCCGGTTGCTTCTACCTACCGGTGGACGAACGGCAGGGATTCATCCGCAATCACGACCGCTACGACCAGCGGGACACGGGGCGCGCCACCGCAACGCCCGAGGCGCTGGCCGGGCTCTTTCCGATGAACTATCCTGTCGAGCCCGGTCTGGAGCGATCGACGATCGAGTTCTATCTGTCCCGGGCGCATGAATTCGTCGGCTCGCCCATGCTCTCTGCCCTGCTCGGCGTCTACGCCGCCCGGATCGGCCATCGGTCTGCGGCGCTGAGCTGGTTCGAGCGTGGCTATGCGGACTTCATCGAGGACCCGTTCATGGAAACCAATGAGTTCAGCTTGAAGCGCTTTCCCGAAAAGCCCCGCGTTGGTCCGTTCATGGCGAACCTCGGCGGCTTTTTGATGAGCTGTCTTTACGGGCTAACGGGGTTACGCCTCGGTCCCGAGGAGCCAGCCGAATGGTGCCGACGACCGGTCGTGCTCCCAGAAGGCTGGGAAGCGGTCGAGGTTGATCAGCTATTCGTGCGCGGTCGATCCGCCCGGCTGATTGCGCGGCACGGTGAGGCCAAAGCGACGATCGAGCTGAATCGCTAGCTCGATCGCTGATCAGCGAGAGCGCGGTTCCAGTGGCGGCGGAGTTCCTGGGCGACGCGTGCGGGCTCGGCCTGATGCGAGGTATTGAGATGATGCCGTCCGTCATATCGTTCCGCGGTGAAGTCCGGGAAGAGCGTCGCAAGCCGATCCCGCATTCCCAACCAGTAGGGATGGCTGAGGCTCCCGTGACTGAAATAGACCGGCGCGGCGTACCGGCGATACGAGCTCGGATCGACGTGATGCTGCTTGAGCGCGGTGATCAGAGCGAGCACGCCGGCGGGACGGCTCGCCATCCAGGGCGGCGGCGTGCCAGCGGGCGCCGGCGGCAAGGCAACATTCGGCCCAAGCTGCAACTTCAAGAATGCCGGCATCCGATCGCGCTCTGGCAGCCTGCCGGCCGCGTCGATCTCGCTCCAGTATCCGCGGGTTTCTGTCGAATCCAAGAAGTCATATGCCGGTTCGTCTAACGCCAGGCTGAGCACCCGGTCCGGGTGGGCGGCAACGTAGGCCAGGGAGATAGCGCCACCGCCAGAGTGGCCGTACAGATGGAATCGTTCCAGCCCGGCGGCATCGGCGGTGCGGGTGATGCCCTCCACTTCCGTCGAAATGTCGTAGTTGTCGGGAGGAGTGGTGGCGCCCGCGTAGAGCTCGAGGTCCTTGAGAATCGCCTGCACCTCGTCCCCGAGCTCGGCGAGTAGGGCTGCATAGCGAAGGGCGCAGGGCATGACCACGCCCGGCAGGAAAACGACAGCGGCTACCGACTGGGTCATTGCATGACCAAACCCTCGAGGCAGTATATGGGTCATCGATAGTTTCGAGACGTCGGAAAGACGTCCTCGTCGGGCAAAGACGGGGCGGCTTCAACGTGGTCGACCAGCACGCTCAGTACGCCGTCTTGCTTCTGCAGGGTGCCGTCCATGATCAAGATCGGCTCCAGGTTGGCCACCTGGCGGTAGCGCTGGTAGATCGGGGGGCGGAGGATCACGTCGACGTGTCCAAATTCGTCGGCCAGAGTGAAGAACTTGAACTCCTTTCCGGTCGACGGTGATTGGCGCGTGATCACCAGTCCGCCGACCCGAACCTTTGCGCCATCGTGGACACTCGAGCGGATTGTCCTCGAGTCGATCACGCGTAGCTGGTTGAATTGCGGCCGATAAAAGTGGATCAGGTGGTCGGTCGTCGACAGCGAGAGCAGCCGGTAGTCGGTGGCCACCCGCTCACGCTGCGTCATCGGCGTGAGGCTGACCGCCTCGGACGGCTCGGCCAGCATCGGCGAGCGCTGCCAGTCGTCGGCGTGCTCATTGAAACGCCACACCGCCTCGCGGCGATTCGGCTCCAGCGCGTCGAAGGCGCCGGCCAGCACCAGGTTCTGTACCTGCGCCGTGGTCAGGCCATGGCGCGATTGCGTCGTCAACCGGATCCGGCGGCAGAATTCCTCGAGCGACGTGACCGGCCCCTTGAGCTGCGCCTCCCCCAGCACCTCGAGGGCCTTCTCCCCCACGCCGTGGACATAGTTGAAGCCGAGCCGCAGGGCGCCGCCCTCGATCGTACAGCGCACGTAACTCCTGTTGATATCGACCGGCAGAATTTTGACGCCGTGATGCTTGGCATCCTCCACGATGACGTGCGGGTGGTAGAAGCCCATCGGCTGGTGGTTGAGTAAGCCGGCGTACAGGGCCGCGGCGTGATGGAGCTTGAGCCAGGCGGTCTCGTAGCAGGTGCGGGCGAAGGCGGCGGCGTGCGACTTGGTGAAGCCGAACTCCGCGAAAGCTGCCAGCTTGGAGAAGATCTCCTCGGCGATCGGCTGTGGGATCTCGTTCAAGGCGCAGCCGTTAAGGAAACGCTCGCGGATCGCCCCCATCAACTCGTGCGAGCGATGACTGCTCATCGCGCGCCGAAAACGGTCGGCTTCGGCACTGCTGAAGCTCGCGCAATCCATCGAGATCTTCAGGATTTGTTCCTGGTAGAGCACGACGCCGAGCGTCTCCTCGAGGATCGGTTTCAGGCGCGGGTGGATGTACATGACCGGCTCCTTCCCCTGCTTGCGCCGCAGATAGGGATGCACCGCATCCCCCTGGATCGGGCCGGGGCGGATGATCGCGACCTCGACCACTAAATCGTTGAAGGTCTCCGGCCTGGAACGAGGCAGGGTCTGCATTTGCGCTCGGCTCTCGATCTGGAAGACGCCGATGGTGTCGGCCTCTTTACAGAGCTCGTAGACCTCGGGATCTTTCAGGTCGAGCGCATCGAGATCAGGACGGGTGCCCGTATCGGCTTCGATCAGGTCGAGTGCCTCGGCGACCACCGACAGCATGCGCAGGCCGAGCATGTCCATCTTGATCAGGCCCAGCTCCTCGACGTCATCCTTGTTGAACTGCACCACCATCCGGCCTGGCATCGTCGCACGCTCGACCGGCACGATATCGATCAAGGGTTCACCGGTGACGAGCATGCCGCCGACATGGATCGACAGGTGCCGGGGAAACTCGAGGATCTGGGTGGCGAGATCGAACAGTTGCCGCCAGGGGTGGGCCACGTTGGCGGTCTCGTAGCCGGCTGCCTGGGCAATCGTCTGGGGGCTCTCGGGATGCCAGGCCGAGGCGGATTTCGCCAGGTGGTCGATAGTTTCCTCCTTGAAGCCGAGCGCCTTGCCCACCTCACGGATCGCTGACCGCTGGCGGTAGGTGACGACGTTGCACACCATGCCGGTCCGTTCCGGGCCATATTTTTCGTAGATGTACTGGATCACCTGCTCGCGGTGCGCGGTCGAGAAATCGATGTCGATGTCGGGTGTCGTCGTCATCTCTTCATGGAGGAAGCGTTCGAAGAGCAGGTTGTGCTCGATCGGATCGACCCGGGTGATCCCGAGCAGGTAGGCCACGATGCTGTCCGCCGCCGACCCCCGCCCCTGGCCGGGAATGCCGCGGGATCGTGCGAAGCGCATCAGGTCCCAATTGATCAGGAAGAACTCAGAAAAGCCGGTCTTGTTGATGACGTCGAGCTCCTTCTGCAGGCGGGCGGCCACTTCGGACGTTACCGGGTGATATTTCTCACGAACCGCGTCCTGGCAGAGGCGATACAGGAAGGAATATGGTGTTTCGCCGGCCGGCACGGGGAAGCCTGGGAAGCGGGCGCCGACCAGGTTGAATCGGAAGCGGCAGCGCTGGGCGATCTCCGCGGCGTGGGCCATGCCCTCCTCGACTACCTGCCGGGGATAGCGGCTGAAGACCTGCCGGAGCTCTGTGCCCGATTTGAGGTAATGCTCCGCATTCGGCTTCAGATAGCGCTGCGCCTCATCGAGCGTGGTTCGATGGCGAATGGCCGTAAGGACATCGTGCAATCGGTGACGATCGGGAGTGGCGTACAAGATCTCATTGGTGATGACGAGTGGCGCGTCATGCTGCTCGGCAAGGTCGATCCGTGCCTGGTTTTTCGAACGGTCATCTGGTGCAAGGTGATCGTGCAGCTCGATGAAGACCCGGTCCCGTCCGAAAACCTCCTGGTAGAAAGGCAGCCGGTTTTTCGGATCGGAGACGAGGGCGATCAGGTGGCGGCTGAGCGGGACCATCTCGTCACCCCGCGATCGGGTCAGCTCGTCGACCGATAGCCGCGCCATTCCCTTGGCATTCGGCATCTGCGCCGTGCTGATCAACCGGCACAGGTTCATGTATCCGATCTTGTCTTCAGCGAGCAGGAGCAGCCGGTCTCCCCAGCCGTCGTAGTCGACCCGGTCTTTCGGCGGCGTTGAGCCGTCGTCGATGGTCAGCTCGGTACCGACGATTGGCTGGATGCCGGCTCTCTCTGCCGCACCGAAGAACTTGACCGCGCCGTAGAGCCCATTGCGGTCGGTGATGGCCAGCGCCGGCATCTCCAGGTCACGGGCACGAGCCACCAGCTCCTCGGGATGTGAGGCGCCCTCGAGGAAGGAGTAGTTGGAGTGGCAGTGAAGCTCGACGTATGCGCTCGTCATTGACGCTCAGTCATAGACTCGCTCGACAAACCATTCGGCATTGGCGCGGTTGCAGTAGCATTCGAGCGCCAGCTCGTCATCGATCAGTAGTCGCCAATACTCGCGCGAGACCGGCCGGCGCCACCAGTCGCAATCGATGCGCCAGCGGTTGAGGACACGGCTGACCGGCTGCCAGCCTGCCGCCGATTGGAGATGGGTCGGGACACCATCGGGATCGAGGCGCACCCGGATAGGGCGCGCCGGTGACAACAATTCGGTCATGCCGGCTTCCAGAGGATCCGGTGGTCCACCAGCGGGGCCGCGTCCGCATGAACCTCCGCGCGCTGGACCAATGAGGGTCCGTACTCCTCCTGCAGGCGCGCCACGGCGTCGGCAATCGATTCCTTGAAGCCGTCGCGCCGGATCAGCAGGCCGGGCTGTCGAACATACGCGGCTTCGAGCCTGCCGGCGCGCAATGTGATCCGTTCCAGAGGTGCCACGATCGAGGCAGCAAGCAAGCGGGGGCGGATGCCGTCGAACAGCTCGCCGACTGTTGTCATCGGATAGGCAAAGCGGACCTCGATGGGAAGCGGTGATGCGGATTCCTGGGTGAGCGTGATGCGCACCATGCGGGTCCCAAGGCCCTCGGCCAGCAGTGAGGCGCTGACGCGCTCGGCCAGGGCTCGGGCGATGAACTGCAGGGCTTCGGTGTTGTCGACCGGGGGCTCGAGTGGTTCGCTTGCTTCGATCCGGACTGGTGGCCTGAAGGGTCGCAATCGTCGTCGGTCATTGCCCTGGCCCAGGTCGTAGATATCGAGGGCCTTTACGCCGAACTGGCGACGAAAGGCATGACGCGAGATCGTTTGCAGTCGACCGATCGTTCGCAATCCCAGCAGCTCGAGGTACTCGCGCAGGTCGTCGTCAAGTGGCAGGACATCGATCGGATAACGCGCGAGATAGGCCCGGGTCTTCTCCGGCTCGACGATTACGGGAACTCCGACCGTCGCGTGGTCTGCCGCCAGCTTGCTGACGAACATCGACGACGCCACGCCAAGCGTCGGCGTCACACGGATAACGGCGTCGATGGCGTGACTGATGGCCGCGAGCAATGGCGAACGGTCGGGCCAGCGCAAGGTCAGCCGGTCGAGCTTAAGGAAGGCACAGCCAGGATCCTCACCGGCAGCCACGTCGGGGGTGAAGTGGTGCAGGGTTGAGAGCAGGGACTGGCGAACCCTGGCTGTGGCCTCCTCGTCGACCGGTTGAAAGATGGCATCCGGCGAAAACTGCTGAGCCTGGTTGAGGCTCATCCCCTCCATGACGCCCTGCGCTCGCGCTTCGGCGGATGCGGTCGTCACCGACGCGCGCTCGTGGGCGAGCCCGCCGATGACCAACGAGCGACCGCGCAACACTGGTGCCTTCAGCCAGGCGGCGACCAGCGACGGATGGGGCGTGCGCACACAGCAGATCATGGGATCGGGTAGGGGATGAGCAAGCGGCGCTTGACGCCGGGCGGCGCCAGCCGGTTCTTCACGACCGTTGCATCGACCAGCAGTCCTTCGAGGTCGCCGTCGCGGCGGAAAACCCAGGCACTTCGCTGGAAAGCCAGGATCATGCTGGCGTAATAGCGGATCGCGTCGTCCGCCTCGGCGTCGTGGACCAACAGCAAGGTGCAGTCGGCTTCCGCCGCCCGGTGCAACAGGTGCGGCAGTTCAGCGTCGAGACCGGCTGATCGCCTGCGCGGCAGATCGATACAAATCAGGTCGACGCCGGCGCGCGCCAGCACCCGCACGCTGGCCATCCCTTCCTTGAGTGATTTGGGTCGAACCACCAGCAGGTGATCGAGCCGCGCCCCGAAGCGATGCAAAAATTCAGGATCGAGCCGGCTGGGAAAATCGACGTACGCCACCACACCCTCCCGGCTGGTGGCCGCGACACTTTGCTGAGCGAGAGTCCGTTTTCCGGAACCTTTCTGACCGGCCAGCAGACTCAGCCGGCCGACCGGCCATCCGCCGATCCCCGTCAGCGCATCGATCTCCGCGAGGCCGGAGGGCCGCGTGGGACAGGGAGGAGCCGCGGGCCGAGGCGCGGCGCTCCCAAAACGGGTCTGGAGAACCGTGATGGCTTGTTCGAGTCGATCCGGCATCTAAACCACGTCCCACAGGAGATTTCAGAGAGCACGCCGATGAAAGGGCCTCCCCGGGGACGCAGGACCAGACGCTGAGGCTGTCTAGATGGTAGCGAACAAATGTTCGCGGGTCAAGGGCGGCGGTCTACCGGACTTGTTCCAGGCCGACGCTGAACATCGCCTCGAGGTCGTGCTTCGAGTAGACCTTGAAGGCGACATGGGTGTGGGTCTTCATGATGCCCGGGACCTGCGAGAGCCTGGTCGTCACGATCTCGGCGATTTCCTCGTGGTCCTTCACCCGCAGGATCGCGACGAAGTCAAACTCGCCGGTGACGGAGTAGGCCTCGGCGACACCGGGCACATCGCCCAGCGCCGGCCCGAGTTTGGCGATCGCCGAACGCTCGGCCTCGATCAGCACGATCGCCGTCACCATGACGGCATTCTCTCACCTCCACCTCGTTGCTGAATACGAAATGCTTGTCTTGAGTCAAGAAATTGGCAGGGTCGGCGTGTGTCGCAAGCCGATCCCCTAACGGCCACGGGATCCTTGGGTGGCCCGAGCCCGCGCCGATCCGAGGTCGGGTGTTCAGCGCCTGGTCTCGTACCTGGTCAGGAGCACGCCGTCGGGAAACGTCCGGGTCTCCACCAGGTTCAG
>VBEN01000040.1 GCA_005881175.1 Chloroflexota bacterium | reverse complement strand
GCTCTCGGAGGCGGCCATGCCACGCGCCGCGTTCGTCGCCCGCATGAACGCCAGAGCCGCCGCGCTCGCGATGGGTGACTCGCATTTCGTGAACCCCATCGGTCTCGATGACGCGGGCCTGTACGCCTCAGCCGTCGACCTCGCCAAAGCGGCGATCGAGCTGCGCTTGCGCTTCCCCGAAGTCGCGGCGATGGCCGCCGTGCCCGCGATGACGCTACCGGCGGGCGCTACTCACCATGCCTTCAAGCTCTACAACCTCAACGCCTTGATCCGAAAGTATCCCGGCGCGACCGGACTCAAGACCGGCTGGACCGGAAGGGCCGGCGGCTGCCTGATCGCCACCGCGACCCGCGACGGCCGGCATCTGCTCGCGGTGGTGCTGGGCTCTCCGCGCGTCTTCGATGAGGCTGCTACGTTACTCGACTATGGCTTCGCTGTTTCGCCGGCGTAGGGCGATCTATTTCGTGTTGCTGGCCGGCTTGCTGGCGATCATCTGGGCCAGCTACCAGAGCTTCAACCAGACCGCGATGCGGGCTGACAAGCCGTTGAGCGACCTGTTAACGGCGCTGGACGAGAAGCAGGTCTTAAATGGCGTCTTCACCACCGATGGCGATCGCGTCGATTGGACCGACGCGCAGGGCGGACGTTACCGAACGTTTCTTCCGGCGGGATATTCGACCGTTCTCGTCGACAAGTTCCACGAGGGCCAGCTGCCCGTTGACGTGGCGCAATCGCCTGGATCCAATGTGTGGCTTGCCGTGGTGCTGCCAAACCTCATCCTGCTCCTCGTCATCGGCGGCTTCCTCTGGTACGCGCTTCGACGGTATCGCCCCAGAACGGAATCGAGCGTTTGATGGCGACCGCGCGATGGTAACCTAGCTCAGGCACGCCCCGGTTTGAGGCCGCGGGCGCATTTTTGCATGGCCGCAGTCGCGTGACCGACACCCTGCTCGAATTGATCGATCGCCTCCCGGCCCGCGGCCGGCTGGAGGAGTGGTGGAACGCGCCCATAGCCCGGCTTAGCGCGCACGGCCTGCCTTCGAGCGCCTTGCCGGTGTTCGCGGCGTGGCTGGCCAGGCGCGCCCGGCGGCCGGTGCTCGCCCTGGTGCCGGATCCCGAGGGGTCGTTCCAGGAAGCGGGCGCCTGGTTCCGAGAGGATGTCCGAACGGTCGTGTTCCCGGCGGTGGAGACGCTCCCCTTTGACCGGCTCGCGCCCGATGAAGAAACCGTGCGCCGGCGGCTGGAGGCCATCGATGCGATGGCGTCCGGGGGTCCGCTGGTCGCGTTCTCCTCCTGGAACGCGATGACCCGGCCGACCCTGGCCCTAACGGCGCTCCAGCATTGGAGCTTCACCCTCAAGCCGGGCGAGAGCTACGCACTCGATGACCTGGTGCGCCGCCTGACCACGCTGGGCTATCGGCGTGAGCCACTCGTCCAGGCGCGCGGTGAGTTCAGCCTCCGGGGCGGCATCCTCGACTGCTTCCCGCCGGGGCGGCGGCGCCCGCTTCGGGCGGAGTTCTTTGGTGACGAGCTCGAGTCCTTGCGAGAGTTCGACGTCGAAGGACAGGGCTCGGTCGGTAGCGTGGCGGAGGCCCGGATTCTGCCGGCGGCCGAGCTGATCCTGACGTCTGAGGCCGTGCTGGCCGCCGACGTCCCGCTCCGGGAGCTCGACTTCAGCACCGCCCTTCCCGAAGTCCGTGACCAGTGGTTGTCGGATATCGAGCGGGTTCGATCGGGCGCGTACTTCGACGGCATCGAAGGCTTTCAGGCGTACCTCGATCCCGCGCAACCCACTCTCCTGGACCACCTGCCGGCCGACACCATGATCCTGACGATCGACGGGCAACGGTCGCTGGCGCAAGCCGAGCAGCGCGAGCAGGAGCTGGCTGAGCTCGTGGCGGTCGAGGTCGATCGCGGCGAGCTGCCCCAAGGGTTGCGGAGCGGGCTGGTCTCGATCGCAGCTCTGCGTCGAACTGCCCAGGCCTGGCGCAACCTCGATGTAGCGAGAGGCGGGGGCGAGCTGGGATCGGTTGACCTTGGCTTCGAGGCGGTGGATGCCTATGCCGGCCGGATCGACGCCTTCTCCGATCGGGTCCGAGGCGACGCGCGCGCGAAGTCGCGGGTGCTGATCGTGACCCAGCAGGAACGGCGGCTGCGCGAGTTGCTCGAGGACCGCGACGTGTACCCGGCTGGGGGCGTCTTTGTCTGGTCGCAGACGCCGCTGGCTCCGGGGCTCGTTGTGCTGGGCAACCAGCCGGTCGCGCAGGGCTTCCGGCTGCCGGCGCAGCAGCTCGAGGTCTACGGTGATACCGACCTGTTTGGCGGGCTCCGCCAGCGCGTTCGCCGTGGTGTAGTGCGGGCTCGCTCGGCGACCTGGCAGCTCGAATTCGAGCCCGGCGACCTCGTGGTGCACGTCGATCACGGCATCGGTCGCTTTGTCGGGATGCGGCTGATGGGTGAGGACGGGCAGGAGCGCGAGTACATGCAGCTGGAGTACGCCGAAGGGGACAAGCTCTACGTCCCCGTCGAGCACCTCGATCGGGTGCAGAAATATGTCGGTGGCGGCGACGCCGCGCCCAGGTTGCAGCGACTCGGATCGGGGGAATGGGACCGGGCCAAGCGCAAGGTCAGGGAATCCGTCGAAGCGGTGGCGCGCGACCTGCTCGACCTTTATTCCAAGCGGCAACTCGTCGAGGGACACGCCTTCTCCGAGGACGGGCCCTGGCAGCAGGAGCTGGAGCAGTCATTCGCCTACGACGAGACGCCGGACCAGGTGCGCGTGATGCAGGAAATCAAGATCGACATGGAAGACTCCCGTCCCATGGACCGGCTGCTCTGCGGCGACGTTGGCTTTGGCAAGACGGAGCTCGCAGTCCGGGCGGCGTTCAAGGCGGTCATGGATGGCAAGCAAGTCGCGATCCTGGTTCCCACCACTGTCCTTGCGCAGCAGCACTTCCTGACCTTTGGCGAGCGCTTCCAGCCGTTCCCCGTCAAGGTGGAGATGCTGTCACGCTTCCGCTCGGACGCGGAGGCGGCCGACATCCTGCGCCGATTGCAGGTCGGCGAGATCGATGTGGTGATTGGAACCCACCGCCTGCTCCAAAAGGACGTGCGGTTCAAGGACCTCGGGCTCGTGATCCTGGACGAGGAGCAACGCTTCGGTGTCATGCAACAAGAAAAGCTCAAGCAATTGCGGGCATCGGTGGATGTGTTGTCGCTGTCGGCCACCCCGATCCCGCGCACGCTGCACATGTCGCTGGCGGGCATCCGCGATCTCTCGGTCATTCAAACCCCGCCCGAGGAGCGGCTGCCGATCAAGACCTTCGTCACCGCCGACGACGACGACCTGATCAAGGAGGTCATCCAGCGCGAGCTGCAGCGCGGCGGCCAGGTGTTTTACGTCTATAACCGGGTGCAGACGATCAAGAAAGCGGAGGAGCGCGTCAAACGGTTGGTGCCGCAGGCTCGCGTGGTAGTAGGGCATGGCCAGATGCCAGAGACCACGCTCGCCGATGTCATGCTCAAGTTCGTCAAGGGCGAGGCCGACGTGCTGGTCTGCTCCACCATCATCGAGTCGGGGCTCGACATTCCCAACGCAAACACCATCGTGGTGGTCGATGCCCACCGGATGGGTCTGGCACAGCTCTATCAGCTGCGTGGCCGGGTCGGTCGCGCGGGGCAGCGGGCGTATGCCTATTTCCTCTACAACCCCTCGAGGTCGCACACGGAGAACGCGGACAAGCGGCTGGATGTCATCTCCGAGCTGCATGACCTGGGCTCGGGCTTCAAGCTGGCGCTGAAGGATCTCGAGATCCGGGGTGCCGGCAATTTGCTTGGCACCGAGCAGCACGGCGCGATTGCCGCGGTAGGGCTCGAGCTCTACAACACGATGTTGCGCGAGGCGGTCGAATCGCAGAAAACCGGAGCGCCGGTCGAGATGCCGGCGGGGCTGACCCTCGACCTGGCGATCGAGCACTTCCTTCCCCGCGAGTACGTGCCCGATGAGAAACTCCGGTTGCAGGTCTATCACGATCTGGCGGCGGTGGAGGACGAGCAAAGCCTGGAGGCAGCGGAGCGCAACCTGGCCGATCGCTTCGGCAAGCCGCCCGCGCCGGTGCGCAACCTTCTCTATGCGTTGCGGGTCAAGCTGATGGCGCGCGCCGCGGGCGTGGCCGCCATCGAGACCGACGGTGACTGGCTGGTGACGCGCTTGCCTACTGGATGGAACGGAGACGAGCGCCGGCTCGAGGCGCAGTTCCGATCGATCCTCTATGTGCGGTTCGGCAAGGTGCGGATTTCCCTCACCCAGGCCGGCGCGCAATGGAAGGAGCGGCTGATCGACGTGCTGGGCGAGATCGAACGGCTCGGGCGGGTTGCGGTCGCCGTCTAATCTGCAGCGGGGGAGAAGTAGCATGAGCCGCGTGCCGCGCCAGGTCGTGACCGCCGGTCGCAAGGGGGAGGCCATCGTCGGATACGCGCGGGCCGTTCGAGTCGGGCCGACTATCGAAATCTGCGGCTGCGCGCCGACGGCGGCGGACGGGTCGATCGTGGGTGGGACGGACGTCTACGAACAGACGCGGCAGTGTCTTCGGCTGATCGGCGAGGCGCTTGCCGGAGTGGGTGCCGGCTTTGACGACGTCACGCGGACGCGAATCTTCACCACCGTGCCTCGCCGCTGGCGCGAGATCGGGAAGGCGCACGGCGAAGTCTTCGGCGCCATCAGGCCGGTGACTTCGCTCGTGGGGGTGCGAGGGTTGCTCGATCCCAAATGGCTGGTGGAGATCGAGGCCAGTGCTTATCGCCTCGACTAGGCGGGCGCGGCGCACCGCGCTCTGGGGCACCATCGCCGCGGTCTTTCTGGTCGGAACGGGCGTCGGCTCCGTGCTGCCGATCCTGCCGCTGTTCCTTCGGGAGCGGGGCGGCTCCTACGCCATGGTCGGCGTCGTGGTGGGCGCGAACCTGGTGGCGCAGTTCATCGCGCAGTATCCGGCAGGCCGCCTTTCCGATCGCGTCGGCCGGGCCCCGCTGATGATCGGCGGCCTGGTGCTGGCAGCCGCGGCGATCGCGGCCTTCGCCCTGCCGCTGTCGATCGGCTGGCTGATCGGCCTGCGCTTCATCCAGGGGCTGGGGGCCGCCGCGTTTCGACCCGGCGCACGCGCGGCGGTCGCGGACCTCGTCCCGGAAGGCGAACGCGGGATCGCTTACGGCTGGCTCTCCGGCGCCGATATGGGTGGGCTCATCTTTGGGCCGGCGTTGGGCGGCGTCCTGGCGGTCTTCGGGCGCGCCGTCGTTTTCGAAGTCACCGGGCTCGCCATGCTGCTGGCCGCCATCGTGTTGGTATTCGCGTTGGATGTCCGGCGTCAGGCGATGACCTCGCCGTCGCTCGCAGGTCCCGTCGCCGCGAGCGGCGCGCGGCTCGCCAGCGTGGCGGCGGTTCGGGGATTGGTCATGTTGTCGGCCGGCATCGGGTTCCTCTACGGCGTCTACAACGTCGTATGGAGTCTCTTCATGAAGACGATCGGTGCGACCGACTGGGAAGTTGGCCTGTCCTTTTCCCTGTTCGCCCTGCCACTGGTGCTCACCGCGCCGATCGCCGGCTGGGCGGCGGACCGCGTCGATCGCCGGTGGTTGAGCGCGGGCTCCACCGCCTCGACGGCGCTCATCGCGCCCGTCTATCCCCTGTTGCATAGCGTCCCCGCGGTCATCGGCGTCGGGGTGATCGAGGCGTCAACGGCGGCCTTTGCGGAGCCGGCGATCAATGCCTACCTGATGAGCGCGGTGGCCGCCGATCAGCGCGGGCGGGCCGCGGGCACCGTGGGGACGGCGGAAACGGCAGCCAAGGCGGTGGGTGCGCTGTTGGGCGGTGGACTGTTCGGGCTCGGGGTCTGGGTGCCGTTTGTGGTGTCGTCCGTGGCCGGCCTGGCGTTCATCCTTCTGGGGGTGCCCTGGCTACGAGCGGCCGGGCGCGATGCCCGCGTCTCGCCGGTGCTGGCGGCCAGCGCGCGTGGCTGACGACATCGCGCGGCTGGCGGCGCTCGTCGATGTCGTCCGGCGTCTTCGCTCGCCTCAGGGGTGTCCCTGGGACCGTGAGCAGACGCATGCCTCCCTGCGGGCGACGTTGCTGGAGGAGGCTTACGAGGTGCTCGAAGCGATCGATGAGCAGTCAATCCCCAAGCTTCGCGAGGAACTTGGCGATGTCCTGTTGCAGGTGCTGATGCAGGCCGTGATTGCCGATGAGGCCGGTGAGTTCACCCTGGGCGACGTTGCAGAGGCGGTTCGTGAGAAGCTCGTTCGCCGGCACCCCCACGTCTTTGGATCGACCGTGGTCAGCGGATCCGACGAGGTCGTCCGCAACTGGGAGGCCCTCAAGGCCACCGAGTATGGCAGGGAATCGGCGCTCGACGGCGTGCAACGGTCACTGCCTGCATTGCAGTGGGCCTGGTCGCTGCAGCGACGCGCCGCAAATGTCGGGTTTGACTGGCGCGACGTCGAGGGGGCGCTCGAGAAGGTGCGCGAGGAGCTTGATGAACTGCGCCAGGCGCCAACACCCGAGGCGCGAGAGGCCGAGTTCGGTGACCTGCTATTCACGATGGTGAATGTCGCCCGCAAACTGGGCATCAACCCGGAGGACGCCTTGCGCGGTACCACGGGCCGCTTCGAGGCGCGTTTCCGCATGATGGAGCAGAAGGTTCGCGCGGATGGACGGGCACTGCGCGACCTGCCCATGGAGGACCTGGACCGGTACTGGGAAGCCGCCAAGCGCAATCAATGACGCCATTACGCGCCGGCGGCCTTGCCAACCCGGGTGGCCCTGCCTATAATCTGTCCGTTTCGGGCCGGCTTGACCAACAAACGAACCCAGATCACGTCTTGAGCACCTCCGAACCAAAAGCCTCCCGCGCGAAGGTTCACCTTGCCGCGCCCGATCGCTTGATCTGGCTCGTCGTCGGCGGGATCGTTCTCTGGGGAGTGTGGGCGTTCGGATCGGAGTTGATGCTGAACCTTCGACTGAATCACGAGGTGCAGTCGCTGCGCCAGGGAAACGCGCAGTTGGCCGCCTCCAACGATCAGACGCGCAAGCAGCTGACGGTGGCGGGATCACCCGCCGCGATGGAGGAGGCCGCCCGCAAAGCCGGCTTTGCCCGGCCCGGCGAACAGGTTTATGTCATCGTTAAACCAGGTGGTTCGGCATCACCGGCGGCGGCTGGGGGATCGGCCTCGCCGGGGGTTCAGCCGGGCGCCACGGCGCGACGTGGGGCGGGCAAGCGGGACGGCGGCGTGATCGGGGCAATCGAGGACTTTTGGAGGAATCTATGGCATTAGGAGGGTCTGCGGGTTAGGTGGCAGTGACGCCTGGGACGGTGGTGGAAGGGACGGTCGTCGGGATCACGAACTTTGGGGCATTTGTCCAGATCGAGGGAGCGGGAACGGGGCTGGTTCATATTTCTGAGATCGCGAACGAGTACGTGCGCGATGTCAACAACCACGTGAAGATGAACGAGAAGGTCAAGGTCAAAGTTCTGAATGTGGACTCGACCAACGGAAAGATGGACCTCTCGTTGAAGCAAGCAGCCGTGCCGGATGGTCCCGCGGGGATGTCGGCGCCGGTGCTGCCGCGCTCGTACCGGCGAGGCGGTCGTGGCAAGCGCGAGCTCCCGGAAGGCGCCGACCCGGTGTTCGAGGAAAAGCTCTCCAAGTTTCTGAAGACCAGCGAGGAGCGCCTGCTCGACATCAAGCGCAACCTCGAAGCCAAACGGGGCGGCCGCTTCAAGTAGTAGAATTACCGTCTCGCCTCGATGAGAGGCTGCGCGCGGCGTGGAGCAGTGGAAGCTCGTCGGGCTCATAACCCGAAGGTCGCGAGTTCGAATCTCGCCGCCGCAACCAAGCGAGTAACGGAAGAGGAGCCCGAGGGCTCCTCTTCTTTTTCGGGGACGGGTCAGGGTGAGGGTTCTGCTGTGAGTATTGCCCACTCCGAGCGCTGCGACAGCATGATCGTCCGGTCCTGCGCCAGCATCTCCTCGAGCCGCTGCAAACCGAGCCGGTACTCGAGAGGCGGCAGCATGCCGAGGGTCGAGATATATCGGCCGCGCACGCGGTCGACCACGTCGGCAATCGCCATCCGGCGTACTTCCTCACGGACCTCGACCCGGACCTGCGCCAGACCGGCCCGCCGCAACTCCGCCGTCAATACTTCGACCGCCGGGAATCGCGGCCGGTCGATGACGGCGATGCCGGGAAAGAAGGCGTTCAGGTAGAAGTCTTCGACGTGCCGCGGCGTGAATGTCCAGATGCAGAGCCGGCCGCCGCGCGCGTCTGGGCCGCCGGGGCGCAACACGCGTCGCGCTTCACCGAAGGCACGCGTGCGCTGTCGCAGCAGATGGATCACCATCGCCATCACCACCAATCCGGCGATCCCGTCGGCGACCGGCAGTCGATAGGCGCTTCCGCGCACCCACTCCACGCGACCGGCGACATCCTTCGCCCGCGCCACCTCGAGCATGCGCGTCTCCGCGTCCACACCCATCACTCGCGCCGGCGTCAATCCGGCCAGTGGCAGGGTCAGTCGGCCGGTGCCACAGCCAACCTCGACGACGAGATCCGCGCCGCCAAGCGCCGCCTCCCGCAGCATCGCTTCGAGGCCTGCGCGATCGCCGGCGGATAACGGACGCAGTGCGTCATAGGTGGGCGCAATCCGGGCAAATGACGGCGACATCCTTGCTAAACTAACCGATGCTCTGGGCGGAGTAGCTCAGTGGTAGAGCAACCGGCCCATACCCGGTATGTCGCAAGTTCGATCCTTGCCTCCGCCATTCCGATGATGCTTCCCAGCCGCGTCGCCATCGCCATCAGTCTGCATCGCATTCTCGAGCCTGGCGAGCGTGTGGTGGTCGCGGTATCGGGCGGACCCGACTCCCTGGCGCTGCTCTCCATCCTGCGCGAGCTCCTTCCCGTCGTGCCCCTTCATCTCACCGTCGCGCATTTCGACCACGGCTGGCGCGCCGACAGCACAGCCGATCGCGACTTCGTCGCCGCGACCGCGGCGAAATGGGGCTTTGACTTCCATACTGCGCTCGCGGCCGCCGATACCCCGCACACGGAAAACGCCGCGAGGACGGCGCGATATGCCTTTCTCCGGCAGACGGCAGCCCAGACGAACAGCACCGCCATCGCGCTCGGTCACACCCGGGATGACCAGGTGGAGACGCTTCTCCTCCACCTGCTTCGGGGCAGCGGTTCTCGCGGGCTCGCCGCCATGCGCCGGCGCGACGGCGACCTTGCGCGGCCGCTGCTCGACATCGCCCGGTCCGAGATCGAGACCTATCTGAGCCGGCTTCATCTCACGGCTCGCCGCGACGCAACCAACGATGACCCGCGTTTTACTCGTAACCGGCTGCGACAGCAACTGCTTCCCGCAATCGAAGCCTTCGATCCGGCTGCTCGAGAGCTGCTCGCACGGACCGCCGACATCCTCAGCGAGGAAGACCGCTTTCTCGAGGCACAGGTCGGCGACCTTGCCGACGACATCGCCAAAGACTGCGAGGCCTTCGCGCAGCTCCCGCCGGCCCTGCAGCGACGCGTGATCCGCCGGCTCGTCCCCAATTCGGCCTTCGTGGAGGTGGAGGCGTTGCGCGCTGATGCATCGGGGCCCAAGCAGGAGCCCACCCCCGAGGTCGTGCCACAGTCGGGCGTGCGCGCCTCGATCTGCACCTGCGATCCCGCGAGCTTCAAGGCTCGCGACCAGGTCGGTCACCTCGATGCGGACCTCGTGCGGCCCCCTCTGGTAGTCGCCACCCGCAAACCGGGCGACCGGATGCGTGCGCTGGGCCTCAAGCAACCCAACCGGGTGCAGGACATCCTGGTTGACGCCCATGTTCCGAGACAGATCCGTGACAGCCTGCCGGTGGTCTCGGACAGCGAGGAAATCGTCTGGATTCCGGGCGTTACCGTGGCCGAAAGCAAGCGCGTAACGTCGGCCACCAGGCACCAGCTCCATCTCGAAATCCCGCGTTCCTGAACTCGTTCTCGTTCGTGGTGGCTAACAGGATTCTTAAAAACCCGGTGTTAAGATAGCGTGGCCATGAGAGGCCGAAACCGCAACATCTTTTATTTCATCCTGCTTGCGGGTTTGCTGGCGATCATCTGGGCGAGCTACAAGAGCTTCAACACGGTAGCCCCGCCGAGCGAGCGGTCGACGTATGACCTGATCCAGGCCGCGGACCAGAACAAAGTCAAGGACGCCACCATTAAGAGCAACGGCACGGAGGTCATCTGGAATTCGACGGACGGCGGCCATTACAAGACGACCTTTCGCGACACCTACCAGATCGAGACCAAGTTGGTCGAGGACCACGTCAACTTCAGCACCGAGCAACCGAGCTCGTCGAACCTGCTGCTTTCGGTCATTCTGCCGAACGTCATCCTCTTCCTCGTCATCGGCGGCTTCATGTGGTACATGCTCCGACAGACGCAGACGGGCAACAACCAGGCGATCTCCTTCGGCCGCAGCCGTGCTCGGCTGTTGAGCGGCGACAAGCCGGCGGTGACCTTCAACGACGTCGCCGGCGTCGAGGAGGCAAAGCAGGAGCTCACCGAAATCGTCGAGTTCCTCAAGTTCCCGGAGAAATTTACGGCGCTGGGAGCCCGTATCCCGAAGGGGGTGCTGATGGTCGGCCCACCCGGGACAGGTAAGACGCTGCTGTCCAAGGCGGTCGCCGGCGAGGCGGGCGTGCCGTTCTTCAGCATCTCGGGCTCCGAGTTCGTCGAGATGTTCGTCGGCGTCGGCGCCTCGCGAGTGCGTGACCTCTTCGACCAGGCCAAGAAGAATTCGCCCTGCATCGTGTTTGTCGACGAGATCGATGCCGTCGGTCGCCAGCGCGGTGCCGGACTGGGCGGTGGCCACGACGAGCGCGAGCAGACCCTCAATCAGCTGCTGGTTGAGATGGACGGTTTCGAGACCAACACCCATGTGATCGTGATCGCCGCCACCAACCGGCCCGACGTCCTCGACCCCGCGCTCCTGCGTCCCGGTCGGTTCGATCGGCATGTCACGCTCGACCGGCCTGACATTCGGGGCCGGCGCGCCATCCTCGAAGTGCATTCTCGCAACAAACCGTTCGACGGGCAGGTCGACCTCGAGGTGCTGGCCCGCCAGACGCCCGGCTTTTCCGGCGCCGACCTCAGCAACCTTATTAATGAGGCCGCTATTCTTGCCGCGCGCAGCAACAAGAAGGCGATCGGTCAGGTCGAGCTCGAGGAAGCGATCGCGCGCGTCATCGCCGGGCCCGAGCGCAAGTCGCGGATGATCACGGAGTCCGAGAAGAATGTCATCGCCTACCACGAGATCGGCCATGCGCTGGTGGCCAAGTCGCTACCCAATGCCGACCCGGTGCACAAGGTCTCGATCATCTCGCGCGGGATGGCGCTCGGCTGGACCATGCAGCTCCCCACTGAGGACCGCTACCTGGTCTCGCGCAGTGAGCTGAACGACGACATGGCCGTCATTCTGGGCGGCCGTGTCGCGGAAGAGCTGATCTTCGGCGACATCACCTCGGGTGCCTCGGACGACATTGGCAAGGCCACCAAGCTGGCACGCCGCATGGTCACGGAGTGGGGCATGTCGGAGAAGCTCGGGCCGCTGACCTTCGGCCACAAGGAAGAGCTCGTTTTCCTCGGCCGTGATCTGGGCGAGCAGCGTAACTACAGCGAAGAGGTCGCGGGTGAGATCGACCAGGAGGTCCACCGCCTGGTGGACACCGCCTACCAGCGCGCGAAGAAGATCTTGACCGAACGCCGCGAGAAACTGGTGCACCTCGCCGAGTACCTCAAGCAGGAGGAGACGATCGAAGGCTGGCAGATGGACGCGGTGATCAACTCCCCGGACGGCAAGATCCCGCCGGTACCGGAGCGGCCCAAGGCCGAGGCGCCGCGCCCGCCACAGGTGCAGCCAAAGGCCGATGACCGCGGGCCCGAGATCCCGCCGGGCCGCCTGGAGCCGACGCCCGCCTAGGGGAGCCGATGCCGCTTATTGCTCACTGGTACGTGCTGCTGGTGATGCTGGTTTTCTGGGGTGGCCTGATTGCGCTGGTGATCTGGGCATTTCGCGCATCCGGCCGGCGGATAGCGGTGACAGCGCACTGAACATCCTGAACGAGCGGTTTGCCCGAGGCGAGATCGACCAGCAGGAATACGAACAGCGAAAGGCCGCCCTCCAGCGACAATGAGACCCCACCCGTGCGCGCCTTGCCGAGCACGGTCAAAGCCGAGATCGCGTTATAAGATAGAGACGCCGCTTGGATCCTATGGACCGAGACGGAATCATGCAGAAGCCGACCATCGCGATCATCGGACCCGGCCGCGCCGGTTCCGCGCTGGGGCGGGCCCTACGCTCGGCCGGCTACTCCATCGCCGCCATCGGCGGCCGCAACCCGGATAACGTCCGTAAGCTGGCCGACGAGCTTGGCGCCCGCGCCTGCCAGAGCCCAGCGACCACCATTGACGTCGCCGACCTCACGATTCTCGCCGTGCCGGACGATGTCATCGCCCCGCTCTCGGCCGAGATGGCCGACGCGCTCTGCTCCTCCGCCGGTAAGGCGGCCGTTCACCTCAGCGGGGCACAGGACCGCACGCCGCTGACGCCGCTCGCCCGGCAAGGGAGCCTACGAACAGGAGTCTTCCACCCGCTGCAGACCTTTCGCCGTGGGCCGCAGGCTGTCCGTAATGTTGCAGGAACCTACTTCGGAATCGATGCCGATGCCGGGCTCCGCGAGCAGCTGGCCGAGATGGCGACCGATATGCACGGTCATCCCTTCGATCTCAGTGGCATCGACCGCGCCCTTTACCATGCGGCCGCCGTCTTCGCGGCCAACTATCCGATGACCTTGCTGGCCGAGGCTATCGCCGTCGCCGGTGAGGCGGGGCTGGGCGAGGAGGTCGCGCGCCAGGGGATGACGACGTTACTGGCCGGCGCGGTCAACAATCTGCGCGACCTCGCCCCGGCGGACGCCATCACGGGCCCAGCATCTCGCGGCGACGACGGCACGATTCAACGACACCTGGCGGCCCTGAAACACGACCCCGCCGCCCAGCGCCTTTATCAGCTGCTGGCCGACCGGACGAAACTGCTCGCACGTAAGAAAAACGAGGAGGCAGCCTGATGCCCACCACCGTCCGCGACCTCCGCAAATGGAAGACCGAAGGCAAAAAGTTCACGATGCTCACCGCCTACGACTACACCACCGCGCGCTGGCTCGATCGCGCGGGCATCCCGGTACTGCTGGTGGGTGACAGCCTGGGCATGACCATGCTCGGTTATCCCGACACGCTCAGCGTGACGATGGATGACATGATCCGCCACGCCGGCGCGGTCGTCCGCGGAGCCCCGAACGCCCTGGTGGTCGGAGATCTGCCGTTCATGGCATACCACGCGTCGGCGGAAGACACTATCCGCAACGCCGGCCGTTTTCTGCAGGAGGCGCGTGTCCAGGCGGTGAAGATGGAGGGCGGCGGGCGGGTCATCGAGTACACCAGGCAGCTCGCCGCCATGGGCATCCCGGTGATGGCGCACCTCGGCCTGACGCCCACCTTTGTCAACCAGTTCGGTGGCTACCGGGTCCAGGGCCGCAGCGACGAGGCGGCGGAGCAGATCCTCAATGATGCGAAGGCCCTCGAAGAGGCGGGCGCGTTCGCCGTCGTCCTGGAGGGCATCCCGAGCGTGCTCGGCGAGCGAGTGAGCAAAGCGCTGGCGATTCCCACGATCGGCATCGGCGCTGGACCGCAGTGCGATGCCCAGGTGCTCGTCATCCAGGACGTCCTCGGGCTTACCCCGGACCACGTCGCGAAATTCGTCCGCCAGTACGCCAGGCTCGGCGATGCGATCGAGGCGGCCGCTCGGCAGTTTGACCAGGACGTTCGAAACGGCGCGTTCCCGACTCCTGAGCACGAGTACTCCGCCCGCTAGCCCGATCCTGATCGAGTCGGCGATGGCCATGCAGGAGCAGGCGATCGCCTGGCGGCAGGCTGGCGAGGAGGTCGGCTTGGTCCCCACCATGGGTGCACTGCATGCGGGTCACGACAGCCTGGTCACCCGAGCCCGTCGAGAAAACCAGCGCGTGATCGTGAGCATCTTCGTCAACCCGGCCCAGTTCGGTCCGAACGAAGACTTCGCCAGGTATCCGCGTCCGTTCGAAGCGGACCGCGCCCGGCTGGAGGCGCTCGGGGTCGACGCGATCTTCCACCCGCCGGTCGACCAGATCTACCCGCCGGCATTCAAGACCCGGGTGGAGGCCGGCCCGCTGGGCGAGGTGCTGGAGGGAAAGAGCCGGCCGGGTCACTTCAACGGCGTGCTGACCGTCGTACTCAAGCTCTTTTTGCTGACCCAGCCGAAGCGCGCCTATTTCGGGCAGAAAGACTTCCAGCAGCTCGTCCTCGTCCGTCAGATGGTCCGGGACTTTGCCCTGCCGATTCGAATCGTCGCTGTGCCCACGGTTCGGGAGCCGGACGGGCTGGCCATCAGCTCCCGCAATGCCTACCTGGCGCCCGCCGAGCGCGAAGCGGCCCCGGCGATCTACCGTGCCCTCGACGTTGCGGCGAAGGGCTTCGGCGGCGGTTTGGCGGATCCCGTGGAATTGGAGGACACCGTTCGCCATTTGCTCGAGGGAACACCGGGAGTGGCCATCGATTACGTCGCGGTGGTGGACGAGATCACGCTCCGTCGCCCCGCCAGAACCGGTCCGGGCAACGTTTTGGCGGTCGCTGTTAAACTTGGAACAATCAGATTGATCGATAACGTCGTCTTAGGAGCGGAGCGCCTCTGAGTTCAGTCCGGCGCTCGAAAGCGAAGGGGCGAGCAACAACTTCAAAGGTCAAGGCGAAGCCGACCGTGAAATCGGCACGCCCGAAGGCGGCCGAGCCCGCCAGGAAGGGCTCGTCGGTCGCCCGGAAAACCGCGGTAACCGCCCGACCGGCGCCCAAGGCATCCGCCCCGCGTAGCCAGCCAGCCCCGCAGCCGGCGCCGGTAACGGCTCCGCCGGTGGTTGCCCAGCCCGCGCCGGCCCAGCCGCCGCTGGCGCCGGGCGTGCCCATCATGCCTTTCCCCCGGCCGACCATCCTCGGCCTCGGGTCGCCCTGGCGGACCGCCGGGCGCCCGCCCGGGATGCCCCCGCGCCCCAGCCCACCGCCACACCCGACGCCGGCGCCCCAGCCGCGGCCGGCCGCCATCCCGGTCGTCACCATGAAGTTCCCGATGAGCGCTGTCGACAAGCTGATCAAGGAGGCCCTCGCCGAGGACGTCGGTGATGGCGACCTGACCACTGAGTCGCTGTTCCCGGGAAAGGTGAAGGCGCGCGGCAAGCTGATTGCCAGCGAAGAGGGGGTGCTGGCCGGGCTACCGATCTTCAAGCGGGTCTTCGAGCTCGTCGACAAGAACATCACGTTCGAGCCGCGTGCCACCGACGGCATGGCGTTGGCCGGTGGTCAGCTGGTCGCCCGCGTGTCAGGGCCGGCGGTGAGCGTGCTGCGCGCCGAGCGCACCGCGCTGAACTTCCTGCAGCTTCTGTCCGGGATCGCCTCCCAGACCGCGAAGTTTGCCAATGCCGTGAAGGGGACCAAGACCCGGATCCTCGACACCCGTCGCACCACGCCCGGCTTGCGCTTCCTGGAAAAGTACGCGGTCGAGGTCGGTGGCGGCGTAAGCGTGCAGAAGGGACTGGCGGATCGACTGGTCGTCACCGAGTCGCACCTCGCGCTCAGCGAGGGTGTCCCGAACATCGTCCGGCAGCTGCGCAAGGCGCATCCGGGCAAGCGGATCGAGCTTACCGTGACGAATATGCAGGAGCTCGACCAGGCGCTGCTGTCGAAGGTCAACGTACTCTTGCTGGAGAACTTCCCTCCCGGACAGGTTCGCCAGGCGATCGCGCTGGTGCAGGGCCGCGCCAAGGTCGAGATCACCGGCAAGGTCGGCCTCGACAATGCCCGAGCCTACGCGCTCGCCGGCGTCGACTACATCTCGGTGAGCCAGCTGACGCAATCGGTGAAAGCGTTCGACTTCAGCTTTCGGGTCACGCGCTGATCGTGCGATGAGCGAACCCGAGATTCGCGAGATCTATCACCGTATCCTGGACGGTTGGAATCGCCGCGACGCCACCGCTTTTGCGGCTCCCTTTGCCGATGATGGCGAGGTGATCGGATTCGACGGAAGCCAGACCACGGGTCGCGAGCGCATCACCGCGGAAATGCAGCGCATCTTCAGCGACCACGCCACCGGCTCATACGTTGGCAAGATCCGGGGCGTGCGGATGATCGGTGCCCAGGCTGCGCTCTTGCGGGCGATGGCGGGCGTCGTTCCGGCGGGACAGTCAGATCTCGACCCCAAGCTGAATGCGGTGCAGGCGCTCATCGCCGAGCAACGCGAGGGCCGGTGACGGCTGTGGGGACGGGGCACCGCTCGCCGCGGAATAGCTGACCGACGACGGTCTAGTGGTAGACGGGGGCCGCGATCGGGGCCAGTTCGGGCAGCAGACCGCGTTTGCGCGGGGTGTCCAGGATTTCGCAGGCGAAGCGATAGCCCTCGTGCAGGTAGAAGTCCGTGGCGCTGAAATCCATGGAGTGACGTAAGAAGCCGGCGTCCGGCCGCAGGTGGATGATCTCCACCGATCGTCCCATCTGCTTGATCGTCCAGCGGGTCCGGTGCTGGGCGGCGATCTGGAACGTATGGTCGACGATGGCGTCCATCGAGCCCAGCGGCGCGGGCAGCCGCCCGGCATACCCCGAGTCCAGCACGTAAACCCGGCGTGCCCCCAGCTCGATGGCGGTGTCGAGGCCGGTCGGATCGACCAGTCCCCCGTCCACATGTTGGCGCCCCTCGATGATGACCGGCGGGAAAACCCCCGGGATCGCCGATGACGCCAGCACCGCGGGTCCGAGCGGACCATGCGAGAACACCGCTTTGGCTCCCAGTGTCAGGTCGATGGCAACGGTGTGGAGTGGCACCGCAAGGTCTTCGAAGTTGTGCACCTGCAGGTGCCTGGCGACGAAGCGGGACAGCCCGCCGCCTTCGTAGAGCGACGGTTTCCGCCGCACCATGTTCCGGGCGGCCCGCCACCAGACCATGTCCAGCGTCCGCCGCGTCACCTGGCGCCAGACCTCCTCCAGCTTCTTGACCCACTCCAGGTCGGGCCGGTGGGCGAGCCAGGCACCGTTCCAGGCACCGATCGACACCCCCACCACGAAGTCCGGGGTGATGTTCCGCTCGATCAGAGCCCGCAGCATGCCGACCTGGACGGCCCCGCGCGCTCCACCCCCCGATATCGCAAACGCGGTCCTGTCCCGCCGCCAATGCAGCATGCCCAGTTTTAGTGTATGCAAGCATTAGGCGCTGCGTCTATTCCCGACTTCATATTTGCCCTTTGCGGAGCGAGGAGCGCATCGTGCCGCTTGCTATACTTCGATGTGACTCGCGCTCCTGCCTACAACCTGACGACCAACGAGTTCCAATAACACAAGGGTGGTGGCCTACTGGTTTGTCTGATTTCGAGCTTTCTCAGGACTCGTCCGACTCGCAGAACGGAAGCGCAGCGACGATGGAGGAGTTCCTCAATCAGGAGGAAGCTTCCAGCAAGCGCATAGCCCACGGCGACATCATCGACGGCGTCGTCGTCCGGGTCGATCCCGATGAAGTCCTGGTCGATGTCGGCTCGAAATCCGAAGGGGTGATCTCCAGCCGGGAATTGGGCACCCGCGAGTCCGGGACGCCCGACCTGCATTCCGGGGACCGGATCAAGGTCTTCGTCCTGCAGCCCGAAAACGAGGACGGCAACGTCGTCCTCTCTTTGCGCCGGGCGCGCGCCGAGTCGGTCTGGCTGAAGGCGCAAGAGCAGCAGGTGTCCGGCGAGATGATGGACGCCGAGGTGCGCGAGCAGAACAAGGGCGGCCTGATCGTGAACATCCTGGGTCTGCGCGGCTTCCTGCCCACCTCTCAGGTCTCCCGTACGTACAACGCGAACCTCCAGGAGCTGGTCGGCCAGCGGATCGGCGTCAAGATCCTCGAGGTCAACCGCAAGCGCAATCGGCTGATTGTCAGCCAGAAAGCGGCCTTCGACGAAGACCGCGCCCGTCAACGTGGGGAGCTGTTCGAAAAGCTCAAGGTCGGAGACGAGATCGAGGGTAAGGTGTCGGGCCTGACCACCTACGGCGCCTTTGTCAACCTCGGCGCCGCCGACGGCCTGATCCACATTTCCGAGCTCTCCTGGGACCGGGTGGCGAATGTCGCCGACGTCCTTACGGTCGGCCAGGAGGTACAGGTCAAGGTCATCAAGCTGGACCCCGACACCTCGCGCATCTCCCTCAGCCTGCGCCAGCTGGGCCAGGACCCCTGGGACCACATCGAGAAGCGCTTCCCGCCCGGCGCCATCGTGGAGGGCGAGGTCACAAAGATCAAGAAGTACGGCGCGTTTCTCCAGATTGGCGATGGCATCGAGGGTCTGCTACACATCTCCGAGCTGGCCTGGGAGCACGTGGAACACACCGAAGACGTCGTTCAGGTCGGACAGAAGCTACGGGTCCGGGTGTTACAAGCGGATCGCAGCCGGCGCCGGATCAGTCTCTCGCTGAAGCAGGCCGAGGAACCCACGGCCGGTGCTCGCCCCGAGGACGCCGACGTCTCTGACTACCCCGGCGAGATCGAACGGGTGCCGGAGAGCGAACGCGAGCCGGCCTACGCCGAGGTCCGCGCGGCGCCGCAAGAATAGGGGCAATCGTTTCCCCTCCCCATTAGGGCAGGGTGGGGTTTGGCTAAGGGATTATTAGAGTACGGCGCGTATTCACGCCGAATTTGCGCTATGCTTCCGAGAACGATTGTTTAGGCATACCCGCGGAGTGGTAACTTCCTAACGTCTCAGCAGGCGGGCCGTCCGCAGTTCCCGTACGGAAGTCTTGTGAGAAATCCGGGTATCGTTATAAGTAACAGAGAAGTCAGTCGGAGGATTTTGGTTGTACCCCTTTGAACGGTTTACGGAGCGAGCGAAGAAGGTCCTGACGCTGGCCCAGGAAGAGGCCGAGCGCTCGCACCATTCCTATATCGGCACCGAGCATCTACTCCTTGGGTTGCTGCGCGAGGGCGAAGGCCTCGCCGCCAAGGTGCTCAACAACCTCGGCGTCGAGATCAACAAGGTCCGCGCCACCATCGAGTCGGTGCTGGGCCGTAACGAACGCATCATCATCCAGCAGATCATTCCCACCTCACGGGTGAAGAAGGTCATCGAGATCTCCTTCGAAGAAGCCCGTCGGATGGGCAACAACTACGTCGGCACCGAGCACCTGTTGTTGGGGCTGCTGATCGAGGGCGAGGGCATCGCTGCCCATGTGCTCGAAGACCTCGGCGCGAACCTCGAAAAGGTCCGCGGCGAAATCGATCGCCTGCTCCACGAGAGCGGCCTCGATGAGGAAGCGACCCAGAGCAAGAAGCCGTCCAAGACGCCGCTGCTCGACCAGTTCTGCCGTGACCTCACCGACCTGGCCGCCAAGAACACGCTCGACCCGGTGATCGGGCGCGAGACGGAGATTGAGCGGGTGGTGCAGATCCTGTCGCGCCGGACGAAGAACAACCCGGCGCTGATCGGCGAACCGGGTGTCGGCAAAACCGCGATCGCGGAAGGCCTGGCGCAGCAGATCGTGCTCGGCAACATCCCTGAGTCGCTGCGGGGCAAGCGAGTGCTCACGCTCGACATGGGGGCGCTGGTCGCCGGCACCAAGTACCGCGGCGAGTTCGAGGAGCGCTTGAAGAAGATCCTCGATGAAATCCGCTCCAGCCGCGAGGTCGTGCTCTTCATCGATGAGCTGCACACCCTGGTTGGCGCGGGCGCCGCTGAGGGCGCCATCGATGCCGCGAACATTCTCAAGCCCGCCCTGGCCCGCGGCGAGATCCAGTGCATCGGCGCCACAACCCTTAACGAGTACCGCAAATACATCGAAAAGGACGCGGCTCTCGAGCGTCGCTTCCAGCCCGTCTTCGTCGACGAGCCAACGCTGCTCGAGACGATCTCCATCCTGCACGGCGTGAAGGCGCTCTACGAGAAGCATCATCGGGTTAAGGTCACGGACAAGGCGATCAAGGCGGCCGCCGAGCTCTCGGTCCGCTACGTATCCGATCGCTCCTTGCCGGACAAGGCCATCGATCTGATGGACGAGGCCTCGGCGCGCGTTCGCATGAAGCTCACCACGACGCCACCCGAACTGAAGACGATGCAGAAAGAGATCCGTGAGCTCCAGATCAAGAAGGAAGAGGCGATTGCCAACCAGGACTACGAGACGGCGGCCTCCTTCCGCGATAAGGAGAAGAAGCTCAAGGACAAGTACGTCAAGGAAGAGATGGAATGGCGCGACAAACTGGGCGCCACCGTCCCGGAAGTGGACGAGGAGAACATCGCGGAGATCGTCAGCTCCTGGACCGGCGTGCCCGTGTCACGCCTCGTCGAGGAGGAGTCCGCCCGCCTGCTGCGGATGGAGGACGACATCCACGCGCGCCTGATCGGCCAGGACGATGCGGTCAAGGTCATCTCACAGGCCGTGCGCCGGGCGCGTGCCGGCCTCAAGGATGCCCGGCGGCCGATCGGATCGTTCATCTTCCTTGGGCCCACGGGCGTTGGCAAGACGGAGCTGGCTCGCCAGCTCGCCCGCTTCCTCTTCGACAACGAGGATGCGATCGTGCGCCTCGACATGTCGGAATTCATGGAACGCCACACGACGGCGCGGCTGGTCGGCTCACCGCCCGGCTACGTCGGCTACGACGAGGGTGGTCAGCTCACCGAGGCGATCCGCCGGCGGCCCTACTCGGTCGTATTGTTCGACGAGATCGAGAAGGCGCACCCCGAAGTCTTCAACATGCTGCTGCAGATTCTGGAGGATGGCCGGCTGGCGGACGCCAAGGGCAAGCAGGTCAACTTCGCCAACACGATCGTGATCATGACCTCGAACATCGGCGTTGCGAATCTACAGCAGGCCACCACCTCCCTGGGATTCCAGCCGTCCATGCAAGTTGGCACGACCCAGGAAGAGAAAGAGCACGGCAAGATGCGCGAGAAGATCATGGACGAGCTGAAGAAGACCTTCCGTCCTGAGTTCCTGAACCGCGTCGATGCCGTAGTCGTCTTCAAGGCGCTTTCGCCGGCCGAGATGCGGCAAATCGTGGACCTGCTCGTCGCCAAGGTGGCGCAGCGGCTCGAGGAGCACGAGATGAAGCTCGAGGTCACCGCCGAGGCCAAGGACTTCCTGGCCAAGGAAGGCTACGACAAGATCTACGGCGCCCGCCCATTGCGGCGCGTAATTCAGCGCGTCATCGAAGACCCGCTGTCCGAGACGCTGCTGACCACCAAGTTCAGCGCCGGCGATTCGGTGCTGGTCGAGATGGCCGACGGCCAGATCAAGCTGACGCCCATCCAGAAGCCACGCGAGCCGAAGGCCGAAAAACCCGAGAAACCCGAGAAGCCCGAGAAGCCGCCCAAAGAGCCGGTCGCGGGCAAGGGCAAGGGCGAAAGCTAGGACCACAAGACAGCAGAACCGCCGGGATCGGCCCCGGCGGTTTTTCTTTTCTTCCGCCGTTACACGCTGTGCCCGGTGCCTGACTGGTCCTACCATCCGCTGCTGAAACCGCTCACCGCCTGGCTTCCGACAACGACCCGACGAAGGGTCGCCCTGGGCGGGCTGCGGGCGATCGCGTCGGTCCCGGGTGGGTTTCTCATCGTGGACTTTCTCGGCCGGATGACGCCGGACCGAAGCCTCGCGACCTCGCCCTATGCCACGCCACTGGCCAGCCCGATCGGCCTTGGCGGTGGAGTCGACCCCGATGCGCTTGCCATCGGCGCGCTGGGCCGCTTTGGCTTCGGCTTCATCGAGGTCGGGCCGTATTTGCTCTGCAGCGGCGACCACCAGGAGATCGTGGCGCCGCCATTGATCGCTGGACTACAGCCGCACCGGCTCGGCACCCGGCTGCGATCGCGGCCTTCTCGCCTGTCCGTTTGGCTCAGGCTGTCGCTGGTCGAGGGTGACGCCGGCGCGGTCCTGGAGGCCGAGCGTCTGCTCGAGTCAGTGGACGGCGCGATCGATGTCGTCTCCATCAGCCTGCTCGCGCCGGAAGCCGAGGCCGCCCGCGGCGGCGACATCCGCGGCACCTGGCGCCGGCTCCTGAGCGTCTGCCGCGAACACAGGGTCTCGACTGTTCTGGTCGACTACCCCCGCTCGAACCCGCTGTCCGCGATCCAGCCGGCCCTCGACGCGGGCGCGGGTGGACTCGTGATCCGCAGTGCAGCCGAGCACTTGCAAACCGGCGATATTCGGACCGCGGTCCAACAGGCTCGCCGCGCCGTGGCTAGCCCAGGTCTGGTCGTCGTAGCCGATGGGGCGCGCTCGCCCCGCGACGTCGTCGAGGCCTTCGCCGCCGGCGCCGACCTCGTCGCCGTCGATCAAGGATTCATCGAAGCCGGCCCCGGCCTGGCGAAGCGCAGCAACGAGGCGCTCGTCGCGATGCGAACCCGGGCCGCTTCGAGCGACGGGGCGCCAGGGCCGCAACCATCGTATCAGGCCGCCTTGCGTTCAGGCTGGCTGTGGCTCCTCTTACTCGGCCTGGGCATGTTGATCGCCGGCGCCGTCGTTTTCTGGATAGGCCTGACCCGCGTCCTGCTTCCTTATGACGAGGCCTTTCTCGGTGTTGCTCGCGGCAATCTCAGCTCCATCAATCCGCGGCTGCTTGGCTTCATGCGGCATGACCGCGTCACGCTGGCCGGGACCCTAACGTCGATCGGCATCCTCTACGCATCGCTGGCATGGAATGGCGTCCGAAATGGCCAGCGCTGGGCAAAAGACGCCGTCCTTGGATCAGGCGTCGTCGGCTTCGCCAGTCTCTTCCTATTCCTGGGCTTTCACTATGTCGATCCCTTGCACATCGTTCTCTCGGGCGGCCTCTTTCCGTTCTTCCTCCTCGGTGTCCTTCTGCCTATGCGTTCGCGGCCGGCCGCCACGCTCGACCTGGACAATGACTCGAGCTGGCGCCTCGCCCTGTTCGGCCAGCTGCTCCTCATCGGTCTAGCCGCCGGTCTGATCGGCGCAGGCCTGACCATCACGAGCGTCGGCGTAACGCGGGTGTTCGTCTTTTCCGATCTGCAATATCTTCAAACGACGGCTGCCGCCATCGGTGGCGTCAACACGCATCTGTTGCCGCTGCTTGCGCATGATCGCGCCGGGTTCGGTGGGGCACTGGCGTCGGATGGGATCGCGGTGCTGCTCCTGTCACTGTGGGGCCTTCGGCGTGGCGAACGCTGGGTCTGGTGGACCTTGCTGAGTACCGGCCTGACCGGCCTCGGCTGCGGCATGTACGCGCACGTTGCCGTGGGCTACCTCGAGTTTGGCCACCTTTTGCCGCTAGCCCTATCAGCCGTCGTCTTCATCGCCGCCCTGAGCCTGACCGCTCCATTCCTCTTGACACGATCACCGAGCAGCCTATAGTCGGGTCCTGAGGAGTGGTCATCCCGGCGACGGGCCGGGTCGAGCCAAAAGGGGCTCAAAGGAGATCGAACATGGCAGAAGCCGGAGTAAAGCTCAGCCTCGACCAGAAGATACAGAAGATTCGCGACGGATTTGAGGCGTTCAAACGCGGCGATCTCAAGGCAGTTTCTGAGCTGTTCACCGATGATGCGGTCTGGCACGGCCGCGGGAGCACGAAGTTCGGCGGCGACTTCAAGGGCAAGGACGCGCTCATGGGCAACATGGCTCAGTTCGCCCAGACCTTTCAGGACATCCGGCTGGACATCCACGACATCCTGGCTAACGACAAGCACGTGGTTGCGCTCGTCAACAATTCCGTGACACGAAACGGGAAGACCTACGCTGATCAGCAGACTTTCGTCTTCCATGTGAACGACCAGGGCAGGACGACGGAAACCTGGGTTGCCAGTGATACGGAGCAGTTGAAGAAGAGCCTCGAAAACTAAGGAGGAGAGCATGGCACAGTCCGGGACGAAACTGACCCCGCCGCAGAAGATCGAGATGGCACGCAAGGCGATCGAGGCCGGCAGCCGAGGCGAGGTCAATCCCGAAGGCTTCTCCCGGGACGCGGTCATGCGCGGCTCGCTGGTGGGGGAGGCGAGGGGCCGAGACGCGGTGGTCGCGGCACTGAAGAAGGCCCCGACGATGTTCGAGGAATTCCAGCAGCAGCCACACGCGATCCTGGCGGACAACGACCATGTCGTGGCGCTCATCAACCTGAAGGTCAAATCGCGAGGGAAGACCGTCGAGGCGCAGCAGGTGATGGTCGTGCACACCAACGATCAGGGCCAGGTCACCGAGCTCTGGGCCATGATCGAACCCGAGGCTCTCAAGCAGATCCAGAATCGCTAGCACGTCCGACGTAAGACCCGCCGGCGCCGCGGCCGGCGGGTCTTTTGTTGCACAACCGTCACGGAAGTTCGGGCGGCCACGCCCGATATGACTACATGGCGGTCTGCAAGACGTGCGGCTGCGCAATTCCCCTCGGCAGCAGGAGGTGCGACATGTGCGCGGTCACCGGCGCAGTCGCCCCGGCCCAGCAACCGCAGGTGTGGCAACCCCCGACGCAAGCGCCGGCCCCGACCGAACTCGCCTCGTCGGCCGCCAGCTGGGCTACGAGTGGTGGGACAGTCGGTCCCGCCCTTCCTGCCGACATTCAGAAGGCGCAAAAGCGCGTCAGACGAGTCTGGCAGTTCATCACCTTCATTGGCGCGCTCTCGGTGGTCGCCGGCACGGTGGCAGAGCTCGGCAACGTCGATCTGCTCCAGAGCTACTTCGATTGGTACTCGGTGGCCGAGGGGGCGATCTTCCTGGTGCTCGCCTTTTTCGTTCGGCGGGGTTCCCTGATCGCGCTCGGGATCGCCATCGGGCTCTATGCGCTCGATACTCTGGCGCTCTTCGCAACCGGGCACTTTGGCATCCTGCGGATCGTGATCCTCCTCTTCCTGTTGCGCGCGCTCGGCTCGGCGAACCTGCTGCGCCAACACCGCAAGGCCCTGGCCGGGCAGCTCCCAGCAGAGGAGCAGGCCCGCGCGGCTTAGTCGGCGCTAGCCACCGCCGACGATATCGACGAGCGTATCCGGGAGCCCGAACCAGGCGCGAAGCGCTGGGCCGCTGATTTCCACGGTCTTGCTACTGCCACGAACCCGAACGCCAACCAGACGGCCGGATGGATCCTTCTGCAGCACGTCGATGCCCAGCAGCCGATCACCGATGTCCCTGCCGTTGTCGCGCAGGATCGTGGCCGCTCCGCTGGCCGTAAACGGCCCCACCTGCCACGAGGGTCCGCGGTCGAAGGAATCGCTGATGCCGGTCAGGTAGCCGAGGTGAGAGCCGAGTTGCGGGCCGTGGTTCCATCCGACGAACCGGAACTCACTGCTCTCGGTGTGCCCGCCATCGGAGGCCATGTAGAAGGCGGTGATGAGCTGTCCCTGATAGGTCAGCACCTGGCCGCGCGTCCCGTCAACCGCCGCATTCGACTCCCGCCGTTGGTCGGTAAATCCGCTGTACGCTTGATCGGATTCACTCGCACGGAGATCGAAGTCGCCACCCTGGCCGAGCTTTCGAATAGCGAATGTGCGTGCCGCAATGGCCTGCGCTTTCAACGCCTCCACCCCCCAGTAGGGCGGCATCTCGGCCGGCACCACCCCTTTCAGATACTCCTCCATCGGCAAAACATTGACCGGAAGGACGCGCGCCGCGCCCTTGGGGATGATCTGCAGCAGGCCGGCATAGCGGCGTTGCTCGGCCCCGGTACGAAAATCGCCGCCCATGATCTGCATGATGTTGGTGCGGATGCCCGCGGTGCTCGTAGTGTGAATCGTCAGCGGGTGGTCAATCACGACGGGCGTGCCGCGCGAGCCATCGGCAGCAACGGGGAAGACCTCAGGCTGGCCTGACGCGCTGGCGTCGAAGCCGAGGCTGGAGCCCGCGGCCACCTGGAGCTGCGGCAGGCCATCGACGGTCAGCGGCCCCGCCACAAAGGGCAGGGGTCCGAAGAGCCGCGGCCAGGGCCGTGCCAGGTCGATGGCCTGGTCGGTTAATGCGATTCGAACGGTTCCGGTTGTATCGCGGTTGTCGATCCGGGTTCCCGTGTAGTAGGCGGCCAGGATCTTCCGATAGTCCTGGCCGGCCGCGGCGCGGCCGCGTGCGCCCCACTGGCTCATCCCCAGCCCATGGCCGTTGCCGCGACCCTTGAACAGGAAGCCGCTCAAATGGAACGCCGTCGGCTCGCCAATCGCGAGCTTGGCGCCATGCGTCTCCAGCTCAGTCGAGAGCGTGAAGTCGCCGACTGCCGTCGGAGTCAATGTGACGAGCGTCAAGGGAACGTTCGCACCGGCCGCGACCGGCTGCCCGAGCTGCCGCGTATCCGCGTCCGCGACCTTGCCATCCGCGCGCTTCCAGATCAGATGAACCGGGTCGGCAGCCGTCCACGCGCTGGTGGTGTCGTTGCGGACCTGCAACTCGAGGCGCACGATGCCGTCCATCGGTGGGTCGTGCGGAACGACCGTGCCGGAGACCAGCGTCGCCGTGCCGGTGGCACCGACGTCTCCGAACGATCCAAGCGAGGCGACCACGAGTGCGCCCATCAGCAGCGTAAGGCGTCGCAAGCGCACCTTGCTAGTATCCAAAAAATGGTCGTTCGCGCCACCTGCGCGGCCGGGCTGGCGCTGACGCTGCTCGCGAGTTCCTGCACCCCTGCCACGCCGGCGCCGTCCGGATCGCCCCGCTCGAGCGGCGCAGCCAGCCACCTGCAGCTGATCGAGGCCGAGGACGCGCAGACGCTCGATCCGGCCCTGATCGACGACCCGACGTCGCTCGCGATCGGTAGCGAAATCTTCCAGGGCCTGACCCGACTCGACCAGAACCAGCGGCCGGTCCCCTCGCTCGCCGATCACTGGGAGATCAGCGACGCGGGACGTACCTACACCTTCCATCTCCGAGGTGCGCAGTACCACTCGGGCGCCACCATTCAGGCGCAGGATGCGCTCACGGCGTGGACGCGTGCCCTCGCACCTGCGACGGCCAGCCCCTTGACAAGTTTCTTCTCGCCGCTGGGCGTACGCTACCCCGGTGACTCGCTCAACGCCGTGCAGGTCGTCGATGGCAAGACCCTGCGGTTGCGTCTGCCGCAGCCCGATAGTGAGCTGCTCACGCTGCTGGCCTTGCCGCCCTACTGGCTCGCCGATCCAAAGCAACCAACTTCGGGCAGCGGCCCGTATCACGTCGACCGATGGGATCACAGCCGTGCCATCCACCTCTCGGCGTTCGACGGTTACTGGGGTGCCCGTCCGTCGGTTCGCAAGGTCGATATCGAGATCGAGCCCGACAATGCGAAGCGGATCGATCGCTTCAGCAGCGGCGCGATCGACGTCGCGCATGGTTTTACCGGCCCTCAGCTGCTCGCCTTCGCCAGAGACCCGGCACACGCCGCCCAGCTCCATAAAGTCGGCAACGCGCGGACAACATGGCTCGGCTTCAATACCTCCGCCGGCAGTGGCTACGGCCCACCAGATCGGTTGGCGATCGCGCAGGCGATCGATCGATCGCGGCTGACCGACCTGGCGTTATTTGGCTCGATGCTGGCGGCGCCGGCCACGGATTTGCTCCCACCCGGCGTGCCCGGCCACCTCAATCGCCAGCTTCCTGCCTACAATCCGGTGGCCGCCAGGGCGGCGCTGGACCAGGCGTCTTTCCCGAGTACGATCGACCTCTACTTTTCGACGAACGCCACGGTCGGCCGAGTGGCAGCCGACCTGCAGGACCAGCTCAGCAATGCGACTGGCCGCAGTGTCGTGCTCCATCCGACCGGCGATTTCTTCAACCAGGCGGCGCTCGACAAGCTGCCCTTTTTCATCGATACCTGGAGTGCCGACGTGCCGTATCCCTCGGACATCCTGGAGACTGTGCTGCGGGCGAATGGCCAGTTCAACAACCTGCGTCTATTCGACCCGGAGATCGAACGCGCCCTCGATCAAGGTCGGGCCGCGGCGAGTTGGGAAGCGGCCCTCTCGGCCTATCGCCAGGCGGAGGCGGTCGCGGTTGCCCAGAACCGCGTGATCCCGCTCTACAGCGGCGTCGAGCCGTATCTGGTCAAGCCTGGCTTGCATATCCCGTTCACCGGCGGCACGATCGCCTACGGCTGGGAGGAAGTTCGCTAGCATCGGTGTCATGCGCGACCGTAGCTCGCACCGGGCCCGGGTGCTCCGATATGGCGAGCAGGCCGGTGCCCGAGTCGATGACCAGCTCGCGGCGGAAGAGCCTCTCGAAATTCGAGTAGACGGCGCGCCGCTGACTGTGATGATGCGGACGCCCGGTCACGAGCGTGAGCTGGCGTTGGGCTTCCTTTTCGGCGAAGGAATCATTCGGGCCCCAAGCGACGTGGTAACGCTCGGCGCACTGCCCAACGGCGAGCATCCTGACCTGGAGAACATCATCGAGATTGCGCTATCCGGAGCGGCGCCGGGGGTTGACCAGCGTTGGCAGCGCAATTTTCTTTCTGCCTCGAGCTGTGGGCTGTGCGGCGTCAGCACCATCGAGGCGATCCACCAGGCGGCGCCACCGCTGGCGGACGATGACATCAGCCTCGACCCGGACGTGATCTACGGGCTCGACGCACGGCTCCGCTCCGAGCAGGCGATCTTCGCCCGGACGGGCGGGCTCCATGCCGCCGGCCTCTTTACGCTGGAGGGGGAGCCGGTCGTGGTCCGCGAAGACATTGGCCGGCACAACGCGGTCGACAAGGTGATCGGCCACGCGCTCGACCGGGGGCTCATCCCACTCGACCGGCACCTGTTGATGGTCAGCGGGCGCACCTCCTTCGAGATCGTCCAGAAGTCGCTGCAGGCCCGCATCCCGGTGCTGCTCGCGCGCGTGGGTAGCCGTCCGATCCGTTGTATGCGAGGCGGGTGAGAAGTGGCGAGTGCAGCAGTTCCTGCGCGAGGGGATCACTCAGGACGCGCACGACATCTTCTCGTTTCACGTAGTCTCATGCTAGGCGCTTGCATCGATGCCGGCCGTTTCGGCATTCTGAAAGAACCGGATCAATCAGGAGGTTTCGAGATGGCAAGCGAGAAGCAGCGGGCGGCGGCGCGGAAGAACATCAAGAAAGCGGCGTCAGCGGCGAAGAAGAAGCGGACCGTTGCCCACCTGCCGAAGAAAACCCGGACGGCATTGGGCAAGCAGGCGAACAAGGTCAAGCGCCAGAAGGCCGCAAAGAAAGGCTGAGCTAACTCACGAGCGCGGGCATGACCTTCTCGACGAACTCGTCGAGCCGCCCCTTGCCTTCTGACGGCCACTCGGCGATCAAGTAGCCGAACCCGGCCTGCCGCAGCTGGGTGGCTCGGCGGCGCACCTGGTCCCAGGGCCGTGAGAGGGAAAGGGACGCCGACCGGAGAATCCGCTTGGGATCTCGCCCGGCCTTCTCGGCGAGCTCGTCGAGCAGCCCTGACTTGGCCACCATCGACTGATCCGAGCCGAAGGCATGCCAGGCATCGGCCCGGCGAGCGACGATCGGGAGCATGAGCTGCTCGCCGCCGGCGCCGATCCAGATTGGCGGATGTGGCTTTTGCACCGGGCGCGGGTGGTAGCCGGCGTCCTCGAGCTGGTAGTGCCGGCCCTTGAAGTTCGCCTGGTCTGTCGTCATCAGCAATCGCATGACCTGGACGGCTTCGTCCAGGCGCTCGGCGCGCTCCTTGATAGCGGGAAACGGTATCCCCAGTTCCTCGTGCTCCGGCTGGTGCCAGGCCGCCCCCATACCGATTTCGAGCCGGCCCTTGGAGATGTGATCGATGGTGACCGCCTGGGCTGCGAGGATGGACGGGTGCCGGTAGGTGACCCCGGTGACCAGGACG
>VBEN01000106.1 GCA_005881175.1 Chloroflexota bacterium | reverse complement strand
TCCAGTCGATCAGCCGGAAATCATCGCCAGGTGTGTAGTTCCGGAAGTCGGCGAACTCGATGGACCGACCGCGTTTGCGTGATCGCCGCTCGCCGCCCATTTGCCCGCTCACGGCGCGGCGCACCTGCAGCGCCAGCCCCTCGAGGCGGCGCAGCAGGGCGGGCTCCAGCAGAGCGGCCGCCATGTCAGTGGTCGGCGGGTTCCTTGGCTGTGTGCTCGAGGATCTCGCTGATGATGCGGTCGGCTGTGATGCCGTCGGCCTCCGCCTCGAACTGCAGGAAGATCCGGTGACGGAGCGCTGGTTGGGCGATGGCGTTGAGGTCGTCGAAGGCGACGTTATAGCGGCCCTCGAGCAAGGCGCGCACCTTGCCGCCGAGCACCAGCGTCTGCAAGCCGCGTGGGCTGGCGCCCCAGCGCACGTAGCGGCGGACGCTGTCGAGCTCGGTCCGGTCGGGATGGGTGGCCGAGACCAGGCGGGCGGCATAGCGCAGCACGTGCTCGGCGATCGGAACCTCGCGGGCGGTCCGCTGGGCTGCCAGGATGGCGCCGGCATCGGCCACGGATCTCAACTGCGGGGTTGATTCGCCCGTCGTCCGCCGCGCGATCTCGAGCAGGTCGCCCTCTGGCGGAAATGGCACGAGGATCTTGAAGAAGAAACGGTCCAGCTGGGCCTCCGGCAACGGATAGGTCCCCTCCAACTCGATCGGGTTCTGGGTGGCGAGCACGAAGAACGGCGAGGGCAGCGGTCGGGTTTGCGTGCCAACGGTGACGGTGCGCTCCTGCATCGCCTCCAGCAGCGCACTCTGCGTCTTGGGGGTGGCGCGGTTGATCTCGTCGGCGAGGACCAGGTTCGCGAAGATCGGGCCGGCCTGATAATGGAATTCGCGCCGGCCGTCATCCTCGCCGATGATGTTCGTCCCCACGATGTCGGCGGGCATCAGGTCCGGTGTGAACTGGATGCGAGCGAAACTCATCGACAAGGCCTGGCCAAGCGAGCGAACGAGCACGGTCTTGCCGAGGCCGGGAACGCCTTCGAGCAAGACATGGCCTCCGGCCGTCAGCGCGATGACGGTGTCGCGGAGGAGGGCTTTCTGGCCGACGATCAGGCGGGCCAGCTCGGTCTCGAGCGATTGCGCCAGCTCGGTCACCCGGCTTGCGTCGACGCGCGGTTCTTCGGCGATCATGTTCCTCCCTGGCGAGATTTATCTGGTGGCACGTTGTTCACCGAGTTGCGAGAAATACTCGCGGACGAGGTCGCGCTCACTTCCGGGGATGAGGCTCTGGTCGGTTGCATCGACGGCCGCCTGCTGGTAGGCCTCGATGACCTGGGTGTAGGGGCTCAGCGGCACATCCTGTCCCGGGCCAAGCGGCGTCGGATCATTCTCGGATTGGCCCGGCACCGGTTGCCCCGGAACGTAGACCCGCTCCGTGCTGGTCGCGCCCGTGCCGCTTCCGGTCCCTGAACCGTTGGACCCTGTACCGCCGGTGCCGTTGCCGTTGCCGTTCCCGTTCCCGTTTCCGTTGCCGTTCCCGTTCCCGTTTCCGTTGCTGGTCCCGTTTCCGTTGCCATTCCCATTCCCCGTGCCGCTGCCGCTCGCGCCGGCCGAGGGGCTGGCACCGGCGTTTGCCTGTCCACCCTGGCCGTTCGCATCGCGGTCGGCTTGCGCCGCCAGCTCCTGGCGGGCGGCCTCGAGGCCATTGATCGCCGCGGCGACGGCCTGGTCCGTGCTTTCCTGCTCTTGCAACGAATCGAGCTGGCTCGCCACATCGTCCAGGGCCTGGGCGGCCGAGGCGGCGTCACCGTTCTGCAGCGACGACGACGCCTTGCTCAGGGAATCCCGCATCTGGCTGTTCTGCGCTTGTTGCGATGCTTTCGCCAGCGCCCTGGCGAGCTCTTCGCGGTCTTTGGGTGAAAGGCTCTGTAACTGCGAGGCCAGGTCGCGAACCGATTGGGCTCCCTTTGCCGGACTGCTGCTGATCGCCTGAGCGGCACTGCGGCCCGCCGACGTTCCACTCAGGGCATTCGCGAGGTTCTGGGCGCTGCTTTGCAGCGCGGGCGTGCCCGGGTCCGTGAGTTTCTGGACCTGCTGCTCGGCCGGCGTGATCGATTCCAGCGCTTTCCTCGGGCTGTCCGCCTCGCGGATCTTCGCCTGGGCATCCTGGAGGATCTTCTGGATCTGTGCGTCCTTCGGGCTTGGCTTCTCGCTGTCGGCGATTTTCTTTTTGGCGTCTACCACGGCTTTGGCCGCGCGTGCCTGGCTAACCCGATCCGCCTGGCGCTGGGCCAGCACCTGGTCCATGGGGTTGGGCAGCAGCGCGAGCGCGAGCGCGAAGATCGCGAGAATCGCGACCAGGGTGGCCTCGCCACGGCTGACGCGAATCGGGAAAGCAGCGGGCAGGCGGGCGTGCGCCGCCTGCTGCAAGGCATCGCGTCGCTGCGCGTCATCCAGCGGTCCGGACTCGGCTCGCCGCTCCCAGGCCGTCGAAAGTCGTTCCTTGAGCCCGAGCCGGATGTCGGCGACGGCCATCAGCAACCCGGCACTCGGCCGGCGAATCGCCCAGATGGCCGCGGCGATCGCCAGGGCAACCGGGATACCGAGGGCGGCCACCTCCAGGCGCCGTTCGAAGGGCACCAGTCGCGCCAGGGTCAGGACCGCGGCGACCCATGCCACCGCCCCGACAAGCGCGTGAGCGGCGTATCGGGCGCCAAGCGCGCGTCGGGCGGCCCGCCGCAGCTCTGTGAGAATCGCCTCGAGCGAGGTCATCGCGTTTATGAGCCTCCCGCTGCGGCTCGGGTGCGGCGCGCCCAGGGTGGGCGCCGGGTGGGCGGGATGAGGATGGCGCTGAGAACCAGCGCGGCCAGGCTGATCAGCAGCTGCAGCGTGATGGTTGCCTGCCAGTACTGCCAGCCGGCAAAGAGACCGCTCGGGATCGTGGTGCCGGTTGGCTGCGGCGGATTGCGATAGATCGGCGACGCGACCCCCTTGCCGCTCGCGTTGAGGGGAACGCAGCTCTGTCCACCACCCGGCGTGCCGCTACACATCATCCCGCCACCCCCACCCGATCCGAAACCGGGCCCGATGCCGTACCAGGTCACCGGCAGACTCGTGCCGATGGTGACCAACGGCAGAAGGGGACTGATGTAGCTGACCGCGGGCGGGGCCGGGGCTGCGGTGGCGTTCGGATCAATGCTGGTAGGGAAGAGCAGGCCGTAGAGGAGGCTGCCGGCGAGCAGGATGAACGAGGCGCCGTACGCCGCGACGGTCGCGGGCAGCGTCCGGCGAAACGCCGTCGAGCAGGCGATGCCGATGACCCCGAGCGTCAGGGCGGCGACCGCGGTCACCAGGAAGGCGGCGAGCACCTGGTCGAGCTCGATGCCGCCGAACAAGAATACGAGACTGAAAATCGGCACCGACAGCAGCAAGAGCAGGAACACGAACGACATTGAGGCGAGCAGCTTGCCCCAGAGGATCGAAAACGATGGCAGCTTGGTGACGAACAGCAGGTCGATTGTTTGCCGCTCGCGTTCGCTGCTGATGGCGCCGGCTGTCAGCGCCGGCGTGATGAACGCCAGCAGCACCATCTGAAAGATGACGAGAGAGAGAAACAACGCCTGACCGTAGTTCGCCGGGCTGCCGTTGAAGACATTGCGCGCCGCTGCCGACATCGCCGAGAAAATCGCCCAGCCGAGCCCGCCCAGTAGCAAGATATAGACCGTCATCGCCACCGGCGAGCGCCAGGTGCGCATTCGGGAGCGGTACTCCTTGGCGACGATCGGATTCCAGAGGGCCACGGCGACTCGATTCATCCCACATCCTCCGAGGTGGCTTTGAGAAATGCGTCCTCGAGGCCGCCCTCCAGCTGGCTGAAGCCTGAGACAGAAATCCCGGCGGCGGTCAGCGCCTGAAGAATCGAGGCCGCCATCGCATCGTCGCCCTCGTACTGGGCCTCGATCGCGCCGTTGATCATGTCGACCGTGCGGATGGACGGCAGCGCTTTCAGGATCGCCAGGGCTTCATCTCGCCGGCCCATGACCATGATGCGCAGCCGGCGCCCGCTGGTCAGCTCCCGGATGACCTCCTGCACCGGCCCGGTGGCGCGCATCCGGCCCTGGTCGATGATGCCGATCATGGTGCAGAGCTCGGTCAGCTCGGGGAGGATATGGCTGGAGATCACGATCGTCTTGCCCATCCGTTGAAGTTCTTTCAGGATCTCGCGCATTTCGACGCGGGCGCGTGGATCGAGACCGGAGGCCGGTTCATCGAGAAGGAGCACCGCCGGGTCGTGGACGAGCGCGCGCGCCAGGCAAAGCCGCTGCTTCAAGCCGCGCGACAGCGTATCAACGGACTGGTCGCGCCGGTCGGCGAGGCCCACCAGCTCGAGCAGGTCGGCGGCGATCTTGGTGCGCCGGGCCCTGGGAATGCGATAGCACGCGGCATAAAAATCCAGGTACTCGGTGGCGGTCAACTGATCGTAGACACCGAAGAAGTCCGGCATGTAGCCGAGTCGCTCATGGACCAGGTCGGGCTGTCGCATGACGTCCGCTCCGTCGACGAACGCCCGACCGGCGGTCGGTTCCAGCAATGCGGCGAGGATGCGCAATGTCGTCGTCTTGCCGGCGCCGTTCGGGCCGACGAAGCCGAAGATCTCGCCCTTCGGCACCTCGAAGGACACCGCATCGAGGGCGGTTCGATGGCCATACACCTTGGTGAGGCCTTGCACCGCGATCATTTGATCGTCCCCGAAAGCGTGAGGCTGCCACCCAGGAGACCGCCGGTTGTGGTGCTGAGTCGTAACCGGACCAGCCCGGTCGTTGGGTTGATGGCGCTGTCTGGCAGCGCGGTGACGCCGTTGTCCTGGTATGCGATATCCGTCCATGTGGATCCGGACCAGGCCCAGACTTGCCCAGTGACAGCAGGTCCGGTTTGCGTCGATGTGCCCGGCGGGCCAATCTTCGCTCCGTACGGATTCTGGACATTAACCGAGAGCCCGGTGAGGTGCGCCCCGCCTGCCAGGGCGGGGGTGAACTCATAGGTCACGCTGCCGCTTTGCAGCTGAAGCATCCCCGGCGGAGCCTGCGCCTGCGCGTCGCCCACCACGTCCACGATGCGGCCGCTGAGCAGGCCGGCGGGCAACGGTCCCGCACCAAGTTGGTCGACCGCCAGCGACAGGACCACGGCGGACTGGGCGGTCGATCGCGGGTGGCTGCCGTTCACGGTAACGTCCTGAAACGATGCATGGGTCCAGGCCACCAGCAGCGGCGAGGCCAGCGACATCCCGCCTTTGAAGTTTCCGCCGACGGGTAGCACGGAAAGGATCTGGGTCTTGGCGAGGTTCTCGCGATCGCGACCGCTGAACTGGTCGGCACCCGGGCCATAGCTTTGTGAAGCGTTTGGGTACACCCGCGTGTACAGGGGTTGACCGGCCGGGTTGGTCGGCTTCGGGACCAGACTGACGGCCGCGGTCGCCCCCGGTTTCAGGGCGCCGAAGGTCTGGAAGTTGTCGCCCGCGATCAGGACCGCGTCGGTAAAGGTCAGGTCCGAATGGTTCTCGATCGTGCCCACCAGCTTGCCGTTGAGCAGTTGAACCCGGCCGGTCAGTTGGGGCGCGGCCGTCATCGTCTCGGTGCCGAAGCCGCCCAGCGAAAAGGCGGTCATTCCCGTCAGGGTGACGACGCTGGTGGCCACGTTGACGCGAATGCCACCGGCGTTGCCCCCGAAGCCGCCGTTGTTGTTGGCGATTGGGCTGATGAGCAGCCGGTCGCCGGCGACGCGCGCCTGGTAGTCACCGCGGCTGGGCGGGATGACGCCGGTGTAGGTCTCCTGGTACGCGTGATCCCAGCCGGGTTGCAGGTGAAGGATCGCCACCTGGTTGGTCTGCACCGACCGTCCCTTGGTGAATACGCCGGCACCGTAGGCTCCGGCTGCCGCAATCACGGCGATCAGCGGTACGGTGACCCAGGCCAGCGCCCGGCGACGCATGGCACCGAGCACGAGGTAGTTCACCGGGCCGACGAGGAGAACGTACAGCAGCACGAGGCCGGCGGTCAGCTGCAGCGAGGGCAGGTCGAGGCCTGGAAGATTCCCCAGCACCGGCGCCAGGGCATTGCTCTTCGACGCCACCGAGGGCATCGAGCCGCCGAACGCCGGAAACGGCCCGCCCATGCCATTCGGGTAGTTCGTACCTGATCCCCCGCCTCCGAAAACGGCACGGGCCAGAACCTGACGTAGCAGGTCCTTTGTCCCGCTCCAGGCGGCAATCGGATCCTGGTTCCAATCGAAGGTCGCCATCGTCACGATGCCGGCGCCGACCCCTCGGTCCACGATGAGCGGAACGCCGCCCTCGCTCAGCCATGCCGGGCCGTTTGCGGCATCGGCGAAAGCGACCTCGATGTTGTGCCCCCCGACCGCGCGCGCCTGGTGCACGTTTAGCGTGGCCCGGGGCTCCAT
>VBEN01000056.1 GCA_005881175.1 Chloroflexota bacterium | reverse complement strand
GAAGATGACGACGCCCCTGCTGATCCTGCACAGTGATCGAGACCTCCGCTGCCCGATTTCCGAAGGCGAGCAGATGTTCACGGCGCTCAAGCTGCTGGGACGCGAGGTCAGGATGGTCCGTTTCGAGGGCCAGTCCCACGATCTGTCGCGCACCGGCCATCCCCGCTCCAGGGTCATCCGTCTCCGGCACATCGTCGGCTGGTTCATATCGCATATTCGGACGGAAGTCGTTCGCCCGAAGGCGGAGCTCGCCAGAGCCGGCGCCGCTGGGGAATAAGAAAGGGCCACCGCAATGGTGGCCCTTCGGTGCTCGTGCGTCGAGATCGTTAGCTGGCGGGGACGGGTTGCGGCAGCTCCGCGAACATCTTGAACGACTCCTCGCGCAGCTTCTGGTAGTAGTCGAGGCCGGTCCCGGCGGGGATCAGTTTGCCGATGATCACGTTCTCCTTCAGGCCACGCAGCCGATCGACCTTGCCGGAGATGGCGGCTTCGGTCAACACCCGGGTCGTCTCCTGGAAGGACGCGGCCGACAGCCAGCTCGCCGTGTTCAAGGCGGCCTTGATCAAGCCGAGCAGCACCGTCTGCGCCACCGAGGGATCGCCGCCCTCGGCCAGCACCTTGGCGTTGGCCTCCTCGTACTCCCACTGCGAGACGATCTCGCCCGGCAGCAGGTCGGTGTCGCCGGCGGTGTCGACGCGAACCTTCCGCATCATCTGCCGGATGATCACCTCGATGTGCTTGTCGTTGATGTCGACGCCCTGCGAGCGATAGACCTTCTGGACTTCGTCGACGAGGTAGGTCTGGACCGCCTCGCGGCCAAGAATGTGCAACAGCTCCTGGGGGCTGATCGACCCCTCGGTGATCTGCTGCCCGGCCTTGATCTTCTGACCGCCCTGGACGTTCACCCGGGAGCCGTGCGGGATGGCGTATTCGCGCCATTCCTCATCCATGCTGCGGATGACGATCTGGTTGCGCTCGACCCGGGCCACGCCCGAGGCGCGTGAGGTGACGACCTTTTCCTGGCCGTCCTCGCTGGCGCCCCTTGCGATCTCCTGGCCTTCCTGCACCGTCGCGCCGGATTCAATCAGCGGCTGCATCTTGTCAGCCAGGATGTAGGGGATGTCGTAGACGTCGCGCGAGGTCACCTTGATCTTGCGCGCGGTGTCGGTGCGGATGATCTCCACCTCACCGTCGATCTCGGAAATGATCGCCTTGCCCTTCGGGATACGAGCCTCGAACAGCTCCTCGACGCGCGGCAGGCCCTGGGTGATGTCGGTCCCCGCAACGCCACCGGTGTGGAAGGTCCGCATGGTCAGCTGCGTGCCCGGCTCGCCGATCGACTGCGCCGCGATGACGCCGACGGCCTCACCGATCTCAACGAGTTTGCCGGTTGCCAGGTTGCGGCCATAGCACAGCCGGCAGACCCCTTCGCGCGCCTGGCAGGTTAGCACCGAGCGCACCTTGACCTGGGTCACGCCTGCCAGGATCAGGTTGCGCGCCTGCACGTCGGTGATCTCGGCGCCCTCCTTCACCAGCGTCTCCTGGCTCTTCGGATCCAGGATGGCGGCAGCCGCGACGCGTCCCGCGATCCGCTCGAACAGCGGCTCGGTAAGCGCGCGCTCCTCCGAGATATCGGTGACCCAGACGCCCCCGGTCGTGCCGCAGTCTTCGGCCCGAACGATCACGTCCTGGGCCACGTCGACCAGCCGCCGGGTCAGGTAGCCGGAGTCCGCCGTACGCAGCGCCGTGTCCGCCAGACCCTTCCGAGCACCGTGGGTCGAGATGAAGTACTCGAGTACGGTCAGCCCTTCGGAGAAGTTCGCCTTGATCGGCAGGTCGATGATCCGGCCGGTCGGGTCGGCCATCAGGCCGCGCATCCCCGCCAGCTGCCGGATCTGCTGGATGTTCCCTCGAGCGCCGGAGTTGGCCATCATGAAGACGGGGTGAAGGGCGTCGAAGCTCTTCATCGTCGCGGCCGTCACTTCCTCGGTCGCCTGAGTCCAGAGGTCGACCGTCTGGGTGTAACGCTCGTCGTCGGTGATCAAGCCGCGCTTGAACTGCTGGTCGATCGTCCCCAGCTTCTTCTCGGCGCCCGCCAGGATGGCGGCCTTGCCGGCCGGGGTCTTGATGTCCATCGCGGAGATCGTGATGCCGGCCTTCGTCGCGTAGGCGAAGCCCAGCCGCTTGATGTCGTTGGCGCAGCGCGCCGTCAGCTCATTGCCGTGCAGCCGGAACGATTCGGCCACGATCGCCCGCAGCGCCTTCTTGTCGAACAGGCGGTTCTGGAAGGTCATCGCCTCGCCGTGGCCTTCAGCCGGTTGGACGCCGATCGGAAGCACCTGGTTGAAGAGGACCCGGCCCGGTGAGGTCCGGACCAGCTTACCCTCGATGCGGACCCGCACTTCCTGCTGGACGTGGACGCGCTTGTTGTCCACCGCGAGCAGCACTTCCTCGGCCGTGCCATAGGTCGGCAGGTCCTGGTCCTTGATGTCGGGCGTGGCCTTGACCATGGTCAGGTAGTAGGTGCCGAGCACGATGTCCTGGGTCGGGCTGATGACCGGGTGGCCATCGGATGCCGACAGGATGTTGTTGGAGGACATCATCAGGTTCTTTGCCTCGGCGATCGCGCCAGAGAAGAGCGGCACGTGGACCGCCATCTGGTCGCCGTCGAAGTCGGCATTGAACGCGCTGCAGACCAGCGGATGGATCTGGATGGCCGAGCCCTCGACCAGCACCGGCATGAAAGCCTGGATGCCCAGACGGTGCAGCGTCGGAGCGCGGTTGAGGAGGACGGGATGCTCCTTGATGACCTCGTCGAGCACGTCCCACACCTCGGGGCGGACCCGCTCCACCATGCGCTTGGCCGACTTGATGTTCTGGGTGTAGCCCTTGCTCACCAGTTCCCGCATCACGAAGGGCTTGAAGAGCTCGAGCGCCATCTTCTTGGGCAGTCCGCACTCGTGCAGCTTCAGCTCCGGGCCAACCACGATGACGGAACGGCCCGAGTAGTCGACACGCTTGCCGAGCAAGTTCTGGCGGAAGCGGCCCTGCTTGCCCTTGAGCATGTCGGACAGTGACTTCAGCTTGCGATTGCCGGTGCCGGTGATCGCCCGGCCACGCCGGCCGTTGTCGATCAATGCATCGACCGCCTCCTGCAGCATCCGCTTCTCGTTGCGCACGATGATCTCGGGCGCGCCGAGCTCGAGGAGCCGCTTCAGCCGGTTATTGCGGTTGATCACGCGCCGGTAGAGGTCATTGAGGTCGGAGGTGGCGAACCGGCCGCCGTCCAACTGGACCATCGGCCGCAGCTCCGGTGGAATCACCGGCAGGTTGTTGAGGATCATCCAGGTCGCGGAGGCGCCTGACTTGCGGAAGGCCTCGACCACCTTGAGCCGCTTGATCGCCTTCTGCCGCTTCTGGCCGGAAGTGGACTTCGACTCCTCACGGAGGATGGCCGATTCCTGGAGCAGATCGATGCGGGCCAGCAGGTCATGGATGGCCTGGGCGCCGATGCCGGCCTTGAAGACCTTGCCGAACTTCTCGGTGAACTCGCGGAACTCCTGGTCAGAGAGCAGCTGCTTGACCGACAGCGTATCGAGCTGCGTCTTCGACGACTCGATGTCGCCGGAGAGGCCCTCGGTGTCCTTCTTCAGACGATCGTTGAGCTCGCCCGACTTCTTCTCGTAGTCCTCGCGCCACTTCGCGATTTCCTCGTCGGACTTGCTCTTCAGCTCCTGCTGGCGCTTCTTGGTGTTGGCCTGCACCTGATCGATCCTCTTCTCCACCTGCTTGGGCAGCTCGCGGGCGAGCTTGTCTTCGAAAAGGGTGCCCTTCTCGATGATGACCTGCTCGTCCTCACCTTCGCCGATGGTGAAGTTGGTGGCAGCCTTCTTGCCTTTCTGCGCCTTGATCTTGTCGACCAGCTCCTTGGCGCGCGACGTCATGGCATCGACCGTTTCGTCCAGCGACTCTTCCAGCGCCTTGATCTTGGCCTTGGTGTCTTCCTGCTTGGCCTTGACCCGCTGGTCGAGATCGTCCTTCAGCTCCTTGACCGCCACATCGCGCTCCTCCTGGAGCTTGATGACCCGGTCGTTGTGCTGCGGCGACGACTTGGAGAGGTACTCCTTGCGGGCGTCCTCGTCGATATGGGTGACGATGTAGTTGGCGAAGTAGAGAACCTTCTCCAGGTTGCGCGGCGACATGTCGAGGAGGAGGCCCATCCGGGACGGGATGCCCTTGAAATACCAGACGTGGCTCACCGGCGAGGCCAGCTTGATGTGGCCCATCCGCTCGCGGCGGACCTTGGAGCGCGTGACCTCCACGCCGCATTTGTCGCAGATGATCCCCTTGTAGCGGTAGCGCTTGTACTTGCCGCAGTGGCATTCCCAGTCGCGCTGGGGGCCGAAGATGCGCTCGCAGAAGAGCCCGTCACGCTCCGGCTTGAGCGTGCGGTAGTTGATCGTCTCCGGCTTGGTCACCTCGCCGTGCGACCACGACAGGATCGTCTCCGGCGATGCCAGGGAGAGCTTCAGCGCGTCGAAATTTTCCAGTTTCAGTGTCATGTACTACCTCAAGGAATCAAGGGGATTCTGCGCGGCGCGCGGCGCCCCGGTCGCCCACTGGTCGGATTCATCGATCTCATCTCGCTCGAGGTTGATGCCCAGGTCGAGCGGCATCTCACTCATGTCGTCTTCGGACAGGATCACCTGCTTCTCGCCGTCGGACTGGATCTCGACCCCCAGCGCGAGGCCCTCGAGCTCCTTCACCAGCACCCGGAACGATTCCGGAATCCCGGCTTCCAGCGTGTTCTCGCCCTTGACGATCGCCTCGTAGGCCTTGACCCGGCCCACGATGTCGTCGGACTTCACCGTCAGGATCTCCTGCAGGATGTGCGAGGCGCCGTACGCTTCCAGCGCCCAAACTTCCATCTCGCCGAATCGCTGACCGCCGAACTGCGCCTTGCCGCCCAACGGCTGCTGGGTGACCAGCGAGTAGGGGCCGGTGGAGCGAGCGTGGATCTTGTCCTCCACCAGGTGGGCCAGCTTCAACATATAGATGTAGCCGACCGTCACGTCGTGGTCGAACGCCTCACCGGTGCGGCCGTCCCGCAGGGTGATCTTGCCCGACTCCGGCAAGCCGGAGCGAACCAGCTCGGCCTCGATCGTCTCCTCAGATGCGCCGTCGAAGACCGGGGTGGCGACCTTCAGGCCGAGCGCGTGCGCGGCCCAACCCAGGTGGGTCTCCAGGACCTGGCCGAGGTTCATGCGGCTCGGCACGCCAAGCGGGTTCAGCACCAGCTCGACCGGCGTCCCATCCGGCATGTACGGCATGTCTTCGCTCGGCAGGATCCGGGCGATGACGCCCTTGTTCCCGTGCCGGCCGGCCATCTTGTCGCCCTGCGCGATCTTCCGCTTCTGGGCCACGTAGACGCGTACCAGCTGATTGACGCCGGGCGCCAGCTCGTCCTTGGTCTCGCGGCTGAAAATCTTGACGTCGACGACGATGCCGCGCTCACCGTGCGGCACACGCAATGACGAATCGCGCACCTCGCGCGCCTTCTCCCCGAAGATGGCGCGCAGCAGGCGCTCCTCGGCACTCAGCTCCGACTCGCCCTTCGGGGTGATCTTGCCCACCAGGATGTCGCCCGGGTGGACCTCGGCGCCGATGTAGACGATGCCGCGCTCGTCGAGGTTCTTCAGCGTCTCATCGCTCACGTTGGGGATGTCGCGCGTGATCTCCTCGGGCCCGAGCTTGGTGTCGCGGGCCTCGATCTCGTACTCCTCGATGTGGATCGAGGTGTACTTGTCCTCACGGACGACCGACTCGGAGATCAGGATCGCGTCTTCGTAGTTGTAGCCCTCCCAGGGCATGAACGACACCAGGATGTTGCGGCCCAGGGCCAGCTCACCTTCGGAGGTGGCCGGGCCGTCCGCCAGCGGGGTGCCGGCCTCGACGTGGTCGCCGGCCTTGACGATGACGCGCTGGGACAAACAGGTCCCCTGGTTCGAGCGCTCGAACTTATGGACCGCGTACCACTGCTCCGCCGAGCCGTCATCCGGCTTCAGGAGGATGCCGAACTCCCGCTTGAAGCTGTCCAGCTTGGCCGCGGGCGAGTCCGCCGGCGGCGGCGCGGCGCACGACACGATGGTGCCGGCGACCCTGGCGACGATCAACTCGCCGGAGTCCTTGGCGGCAGCCGACTCCATGCCGGTGCCCACGATCGGCGCCTCGGTCACGACCAGGGGCACCGCCTGGCGCTGCATGTTCGAGCCCATCAGGGCGCGGTTGGCGTCGTCGTGCTCCAGGAACGGGATCAACGCCGTAGCCACGCTGACCGTCTGCTTCGGCGAGACGTCCATGTACTCGATGCGGTTCACGTCCGCCACCAGGAAGAGGTTCTTGGTGCGAGCCGTGGTCCGCTCCTCGGTGAAATGGCTGTCCGCGTCGAGCGGCGCGTTCGCCTGCGCCACGATGTAGCGGTCCTCCTCATCTGCGGAGAGGAACTGGATCTCGTCGGAAACCCAGGCGGTGATCGGGATGTCGCCGGCTTTCGCCTTGACCAGCGCCTCCACGGTCTCGCGGTCCAGAACGTCGCCCTTCTTGCCGAGCTTGGTCTTGCGACTGGCTGACTCGAAGACGTCGTCGCGCAGCG
>VBEN01000055.1 GCA_005881175.1 Chloroflexota bacterium | reverse complement strand
CGGCGTATAGGCATTGGCGTCGCCGACGAATGGCGTCAGGGCGTTGGCCAGCCAGTTCGCGCCTTTTCGTGGGTCCGCGTCCGCTGAGACGCCGACGAAGCCCCAATGGATCGGGATGCCCACCTGGAAGACTTTCTTTCCATCGATCGTGGTCGCCGCCAGCCGCTTGGTCACGAGCGCCAGGACCTCGATCTTGCCGCGTTTGGAGCGCACGCGCACGCGATCTCCGCTCTTGATGCCTTTCTGGTTGGCTAGCTCTTGCGGAATCTCCACGAACGGGGAGGGCTGCAGCCCCGCCAGCAGCGGAACGTGCTGCGTGACGTAGTGCTCGTGCTCGGTGAGCCGGTAGCTGGTGGCGACGTATGGATAGTCCGCGGCCGTGCCGAAGGTATCGGTGACCTTGCCGTATTTGCCGCTCGTCTCGCCTGTGTAGAGGAAGGCCACGGGATCTTCGGATTGAGCCGGGTGAAGCGGGTTTTTGATCGGGCTCTCCATCGGCTCGTAGTGTTCGGGCAACGGCCCGTCGACCATCGAGGTGGAGAAGAGGCGGCCCACGCCTTCCCCATTCATGATGAAGGGTAGCCACGCCTTTGGACTCTTGGGGTCGGACGTCGGGCCGGTGGGTGGATAGTCGGGGACGTCGCCAACCCACTTCGCCTGGGCCGCGTCCCACTTGATGCCGGTGCGGCTCGGATCCCACGGATTGCCATCCAGGTCGGCTGAGGCGCGGTTGTAGAGCACCCGCCGGTTGAGCGGCCATGACCAGGCCCAGGTCGGGTAAAAGCCCATCCCTGTCGGATCGTTCTTGGCCGGGTCCTGGATGCCATTGCGGCGCTGCATCAGGTTGCCGCTGTCGGGATAGCTTCCCGTATAGATCCAGTCGCCGGCGGTCGTGCTGCCGTCGCTCTTCAGCGCGGCGAACGTGGCCATCCGCTTTCCGGTCTTGAGATCGAAGCCGTTGATCTCCTGGGCGATCTCATCCAGTTCCGGTTTCGTCTGATTCCGGTACTTGAAGGTCAGAGCCATGATCGGATCCGGGAACTTCCCGCCCTGCTGCTGGTAGAGCTTTTTGACACGGCTGAAGAGGTCAGCGAGGACCCAGTGGTCGTGGCGGGCGTTGCCCTCTGGCAGCAGGACCTGGTCCTTCCACTGCGACCAGCGACCGCTGTTCACGAAGGAGCCATCCTTCTCGATCCAGTGGGTGGTCGGCACCATGAACACCTCGGTTTTCACCGAACTCGGGTTGACGCCAGGCGCGTGCCAGAATTCGGAGCTGGTGGTGGGCAGCGGATCCATCACGACCAGCCACTTGAGGTTGCCCAGCGCCTGCATCACGCGGTTGGAATCGGGGCCGATGCTGGTGGCGGTCATCCCGCTCAGGATCAGGCCCTCCATCTTTCCCTTGAGCGCCTGGTCGTAGATCGTCATCCAGGATGCGTTCTTCGCCGGCTTGGGAATGAAATTGAAGGCGAACTCGTTCGTCTTGGTGGCTGCATCGCCATACGAGGTTCTTTTGTCCCGGTGCCGGAATGCGCAGATAGCCAGGCAGGATCTCCCAGGAGATGGCATGGTCGGTATTGCCCTGGATGTTGGCGTGGCCGCGCTCGGCATTCATCCCGCCGCCCGGGCGCCCGATGTTCCCCAGCAGCAGTTGCAGCACCGCGCCGGCGCGGATCAGCTCCCCGCCGGTCGTGTGCTGCGTCAGGCCAACCGCGTACACGATCGTCATCACCTTGTCGGGTTTGCCCATCTCGCCGACCAGCTTGGCGATCCGCATGAACTGGTCCTGCGGTATCCCGGTGATACGTGACACCATCTCCGGGGTGTAGCGCGAGTAGTGCTGCTTCATCAGTTGGAAGACGGTCTGCGGATCCTGCAACGTCATGTCACGTTTCGCGATGCCGACCGGTGCGCCGCCAGTGGGCGACCCGGAGGCGATCGCCTTGGCCGTGGCGGCGTCATCGGTCTGGTAACCCCAGGTCGTGATGTCGTACTTGCGGGTCGCTGGGTCATAGCCGGTGAAGAGACCGTCCTTGAACCCGTAATCCTTCTTCACCAGGAACGACGCATTCGTGTAGTTGCGCACATACTCCTCGTGGAAGAGGGTGTTCTGTAGCACGTAATTGATGAGCCCGCCGAAATAGGCGACGTCGGTGCCCACCCGAATTCGGGCATATATGTCGGCCAGGGCGGACGTACGGGTGAAGCGCGGATCGGCGTGGACCATCTTGGCGCCGCCGCCCGAACCAGGGCCGCGTTTTGGATCGTTCTTAGCGGCGACGAACCACTGGAAGCCGACCGGGTGCGCCTCGGCCGGGTTGGCGCCATTGATCAGGATGAGGTCCGTGTTCTTGATATCGCGCCAGTGGTTCGTCATAGCCCCTCTCCCGAATGTGGCGGCCAAACTGACCACCGTGGGGCCGTGTCAAACCCGTGCCTGTTGTTCTAGATGGACCAGGCCGAGGCCGCGCATCAGCTTGGTGGCGAAGTATCCTTCTTCGCTGCTGAAGGCGGCGCCTCCGGCGAAGGCAATCCCCTCCGTACGGTTGACGGTGTTGTCTGAGGCATCCTTGGCGACAAAGGTGGCGTCGCGCGCGGCCTTCACCCGCTGCGCCAGCTTGTCCATCATGTCGTCCCAGCTGATCTTCTGCCAACGGTCCGAACCCGACGCCCGGTACAGCGGGCTTTCGACCCGGCGGGCGCTGGTGGCGAGTTGCATTGCGGTGGCGCCCTTGGGGCAAAGGCGCCCCTCATTCACCGGGCTGTCCGGGTTGCCCTCGATCTGGAGCAGCTCGACCGTTCCATCGGTCTTCTCCTTCGTATAGGCGACCAGGGCGCACCCAACCGCGCAATAGGGGCAGACCGAGTGGGCTTCGCGGGCGCCGGCGATCCGGAACGATTGCCGAATCTGGGCGGCGTGCGCCACGTCGAATCCCAGGACCGTGAGTCCCGCCGCCCCCGTCCCTGCGGCGCTGATCTTTAGGAAGTCGCGACGAGTGACCTGTGGCACCCAATTCCTCCGGGAAGTGGCACTGCCGGCGGCTTCTCAAGCCTACCGATCAGCTTGCACCAATGTCAACTGGGGTCGAGGTTAGTGGTAGCTTGGCGTCGAGATGAATGCCTGGTTCGAAGCCCTGGGCCGCCGCTTTAAGGAGGCCGCCCGCAAGGAAGGGGTGGAGATCGCCCAACCGGAGCTCGATGCCCAGGTCGCCGACGAAGTGCTCGAGTTGGCTCGGGTGGCCGCCCATTCGAAAGAGCGCCGTTTCGCCCCACTCGCTTGCTTCATGGCCGGGGTCGCCGCCGAACGGCTCCGCCAGGGCGGGTATGCCTCGCCCGGCGCCGAGGCGGCCTACCTGCGAGCGATTCACCAGGCCCTCGAGGCCGAACCAGAAACCACCGTTTGAAGCGCCACGTGCCGGGCCAATCGGACTACCATCCGTTCAACTATCTATTCAGCGAAAGGGAGGAGAGGATGCTGGGGAACTATCCAATCGACGTTGTCCTGCTGGCGACGGACCTGGATTCGGCCAAGGACTTCTACACGAACAAAGTGGGCTTGCGGGTGGTCAATGACTCGCCGGACGCGGTCACCTTCAAATGCGGCGGCGACAGCAACCTGGCCATCACCAAAAGTACGGTGGGAACCAAGGATGACCAGACACAGGCCGCCTTTCGGGTCGCTGATGTCCGGGCTGAGGTCGCCGAACTTCGCCGCCGTGGCGTCAAGATCGAGGAGTACGACATGCCCGGGCTCAAGACCCAGGACGGGATCGCCGACATCGGGTTCGCCTGGATGGCGTGGTTCATCGACCCGGGCAAGAACTGCATCGGAATGATCCAGCTGAAGGGTTAACGAATGACGAGCGTGCCTCGCATACCGATCTGCTTGTGGCCTGGGATCGCGCAGAAGAACTCATAGGTTCCCGGCGGCGCATTGAAGCTGATCCGTTCGTGGCCCTTGACGGGCGAGCGGATGTCGACGTCCAGCGCGGACACGGTGAACGTGTGCCAGAACAGATCGTTATTCGTGAAGTCCACGGTCACGGTGCCGTGGTCGGCCGTGAGTGTGTTCGTGGAGAAGCGAGCGTTCGTGGCCGCGATGACGAGGTCGCCGGCGCGACCTCCTGTATTGGTCGACCCGGTTGCAGCCGCATAGCCGGTGATCGCCAGGATCGCCAGCAGGCCGACAAGCGAGACCGCACGAGCGAGCCCACGTCCGGCCGCCAGGTTGCCGCGTGAAAGTAGGAAGGCCAGGGCGGCGACCAGGCCCACAACCGATGTTGCGCTGAGCACGCCGGGCAGGATGATCGATGGCGCCGTATCGTGGCTCACGCCATTCGTGACCGCCGCCGGCAGCATCCAAAAAGCCACGTCGGCAAACACGAGACCGCGCACCAGTACCGGCACGATCTTTCCCGGCCGAAAGACGATCCAGCCGAGCGTCAGCAGGAGAACGAAGGCGAACCCCAGGGCCTCGGCGTCGCGAAGGATGACGCCCGCCGTAAACAGCAGCGCGGTTTCGACGACGGCGGCCACCTGCACGAGCCAGAACCAGCCGTACTGACGCCGCATAGGCGGGGCTGTCGTCGCCCGGCGGGTGGCGGTCCTCACGGCGTGTATTGTCGCGCGTCGCGGCAGGCCTGGGTCAGCGGAGGATCACGGCCATGTTGTTGAAGTCGGCAAAGTTGGCTTCGAAGAGCGACTTGCTGACCCAGTACTGGCTGGCGTCGAGAACATCGTTGACCCGGACCTGGGTGGGGGAGACGCCCGTCAGCGTTAGCGAATGCTCGGCGTATGAGTAACGGACGGCTGTCCCATCCCAGGCGGTCCATGTCCCTAACGGCACCCGCGCGAATCGGGTCTGGACCCACACCTGCACCGGATTGCCGGCGGCCAGCGCTGCGTAAATCTCGCCGGGCGGGAATCCTTCACCGCCAGCCGCGCTGGGAAGGCCGTAGTTACGGGCAAGATCGAGAATGACCGGCCAGTAGACGCCGTATCCGGTCGGTATCCAGTCACTGCCGTTGACGTAACCGACGAAATTCGTGTAGGGATTGCCCCAGCGGAGCACGTCGTGGTTGCTTCCCATCACGGGCAGCCGGACGTCCGCGTGCTGCTGGGCGAAGAGTTGCTGCTGACCAACATCGATTCCGTAATAGGCGAGGCCTTGCTGCAATGCCGCGGACTCACAATCGAGAACCATGCTCTGCTGGATGAGCGGCACGGGGATCGTGACCGTCGCGGGCGTCGGGGCGGACCCCCCACCCCGACCCTCCCCCACAAGGGGGGAGGGAGATGGCGACGCATCCCCTACAAGGGGGGAGGGGACTGCCGAGGGAAGTTTGACGATTTCGGAGACGACGCTTCGGCTGAGCAGCGCCCCGGCAAGCGCGACACCGCCCACCGTTAGAAACTGCCGCCTGGTCGCAACTGCCGATTGCACGTTCTCACGCTGCGCTTAGGAATCTTTCAGAAACATGACGCGCTGCGTCACGGTTTCGCAAGGTGGCGCATTCGATCATCAGGCCATGTCAATCAAACATTCAGCCCAGAGGTGATTCGTCATGGTCGCGCCCCAACTCTTCGATAACGACCCGCAACCCGCATCCGTTTCTCCGCCGGCTGCCCCCCCGCCGCCGAAACGTTTTCGGCGCGGCCTGCTCGCCGCGGTCGCCGCCCTGACAGTCGCCGGTGGCGCGGGATCCGGAGCGCTGGCGGCGACGCTAGTCGATCACAGCACGCCGACGGCGACAGCTTCGACGGCTACGACGGCCAGCAGTTCGACGACATCCGCATCGACACAAGCGGCGAGGACCGCGGAGGCCGTCTACAAGCAGGTCTCGCCGGGCGTGGTCACGATCACAGCGGCCGTCAACAGCGGCCGCGGCAGCGGCCAGGCGACTGGCTCGGGGATCGTCCTCGACACGAACGGCAACATCCTGACCAACGCACATGTCATCGCCGGCGCGCAGCAAATTCAGGTGACCTTCAGCGACGGCCGGACCGTCAACGCCACGCTGGTCGGATCAAACAGCAGCGCCGACCTGGCGGTGATTCGCGTCTCGGTGGCGGCATCGACCCTTCATCCGGTCACTCTGGGGAATTCCGATAGCGCGCAGGTCGGCGACACGGTTTACGCGATCGGTTCGCCGTTCGGCCTGTCCGGATCGCTGAGCCAGGGAATTGTCTCGAACCTGAAGCAGAGCGGAAGGACCTCGAACGGTAGCAACCTGAGCGGTCTGATCCAGACCGACGCCGCGATCAATCCCGGCAACTCCGGCGGTGCGCTGGTGAATACGCAGGGCGAGGTGATCGGCATCAATAGCTCGATCGAGAGCCCGGTTGACGGAAACGTGGGGGTGGGCTTCGCCATCCCGATCAACCAGGTCAAGCAAGTCCTGTCGTCACTCGAAGGCGGGTCCAACGTATGAAAGCCCGGCTATTGCTTGTCCGTGATGGGCTGGAGGGGGCGATCCCCTCCATGGCCCACGTCTTACGTGATGCCGGGCTGAGTGTCTCGACGGTTTCGGGCCTCGAGATGCCCGAGGCGAGGTCGGCGGATGTCGTGATGCTTCGGATCCGTGACCGCGATCCGGCGGCCACCTGCTGGGATCTGCATCGGCAGGGCTACCGTTCCGTGGTGGCCGTCACCCTGGCGCCAACCAGCGAGGAGTGCATCCGGCTGCTGAACGGAGGCGCCGACTACTACCTCGACGCCTGGATGCCGGCCGCCGAGCTCGTCGCCCGAGTGCGGGTCGTGCTTCGGTTCTCGAGCTGGCTGGGCGAGCAGACACCAGTGCCGAGCCCGGCATCGACGTCAACACTCGCCTCATGAGGCGCACAGTTGGAACAGATGATCGTCGCCGGCCTGCGGCGTCCCCCGCGTGTCCCGATTGTTGGTGAGCAAGTAGGCGCAATGGTCCGGCCCGGCGACCACGTCGCGCAGCCGGCCTTTGCCCTGCAAGACGACTTCCTGCGCCGTGACCTTGCTCGGGTCGGTCCCGTCGATGATCAAGCGGCGCAGGGCTTGCCCGCGCAGCTCGGCCACCAGTAGCGTCGCCTGCTCGCCGGCGCGAGGGGAGTAGAAGGTAATGCCGCTCGGCGCCCAGGTGGTATTGCCGCTTTCGGCAATCGGTCCGGTTCGCTGCGCCGGCATTCCATCCTGGCCGTAGCGGGTCCGCACTGTCCCGGCGAACTCCGGCCAACCGTAGAACGCTCCTTGCTGAACATAGTCGATCTCGTCATGGCAGCACAGACCCAGATCGCCGGTTGGCCCGTTGCTGCTGGCGTAAAGCCGGCCGCTGGCATCGAACGCGATGCCCTGCGGGTTGCGAAATCCCCAGGCGAAGACCTCGCGCCCGCTGCCGTCGGGATGCAATCGCAAGATTTTTCCGCTCAGGTTGCTCGCGCTGGCGGCCCGCGACGGGACATAGCCCTCGCCGGTCGTCGCATAGAGGAACCCATCCGGTCCCAGCTTGAGCCGACCACCGAAGTGATAACAGGCGCCGCCCGGAATGCCGTCCAGCAACACCTTCTCATTGACCAGCGAATCGCCCTGGATGGTGAAACTCGAAATTCGATTCGTGTTACCGCCCGAACCTGCGTAGGTGTAATAGAGGAAGACGTTGGGCTCTTTGACGGCAATTCCCAGGAGCCCGCTCTCGCAGCCGCTGGCGGTGACGACTTTCAGCGTGAGGGCCGACGGGGCGAGCAGCCGGCCATGGCGAATGATCCGAACCCGTCCAGGACGCTCCGTGAGCCAGATCGAGCCATCCTCCGCGAACGCGAGCGCCCAGGGTGCGACCAGGCCCTCCGCGACCGCGTCCACCGTGAATTTGAGCGGTCCGGGTGAAGTCAGGGCCGTGGCGGTCGGGCTCGCGGTCGTTTTGGATGTGGCTGTAGGGCTCGCGCTCGATCCGCCTCCGAGACTGCAGCCGCGAAGTAGGCGGGAAGCCTGACGCACCCGTAGGCGACCAGAAAGACCCGGCGGTCATCAGCGCGATCGCATTGAACCGATCGAGGCGGACTGGCAGCGTATAGCCGCCCTTCTCAGTTGACCAGGGCCATTCGAATTGGCTGTAACAGGGCAAAAGTCGGTCCAATTCACACCTCATCAAAATCGAGGCGAAGCAGGCCGGTGAGGTCTTTGTGCCCATTGCTGGTCGTGAGGACGGTGTTAGTAGAGCGACAGTGGGTCCGGGTCTTGGCCCTTCAGCAGCCGTTCCGAGGCTGCTCGCACCAAGTCTCGGTAGTTCGGATCGAACGGCTCTGCCAACGCCTTCTCCAGCACGCCCGATAGCTTCCACAAGGCAACCACCTCAGCCGATTCATGGACCACCTGTCTGAATCGCCCATCCTCCTCGACGCGGTGTATCCACTCAAACAACACGAGCGCTTCGTCCCGAGAAAGTTGCAGATCGACTGTGCGCTCGACGTCGCCTTCCGTCATTGGTGAACTCCTTGCAACAAGGTCCTGTCAGGTGCCGCGCAGTAATTGCCGTCCGGTGTCGGTCGCCATTATGCGGTCTGCAGCTCGAGGCAGGGTTCGTCTTAAGCGGCGGATTCGGCTACCGGGTCGATGCCTAAACGGAGGACCGTGTCCTCGGAGGCGACAAAGAATCCGGGCTATGGCCCAGAACCGAGGATACCGCTGAGGTCGGCAATCGTAAGCTGATTGTTGATCGGCGCTCCGGGCGAGGCTCCTTTGTCGACGAGGCCCGCGAGGTTGCGGCCGTCCGGGGACCAAGCGAGCCACTGCAGGATGAGCCTGCTGACTTGACCCGGCTTCCCACCCCGCAAGTCGTAAATCCATGTCCCGTCAAGTCCAGCGAGACGCGCGGAGAACGCTAGTCTTTGACTATCGGGGGACCAGGCCAGGCCCACTGGATGGAGAAGACCGGTTACCTTTCGAGATGGCACGAGCGTGCCGACTGCGACCGTATAGAGGTCCCAGGGATCGTTGATCCGGGCCATACCGTCCTTCGGAGATGGTGGGGATGCGACGACGGCGATGGCCTTTCCG
>VBEN01000039.1 GCA_005881175.1 Chloroflexota bacterium | reverse complement strand
TGATGAACATCGAGGAGCCTCCGATGCCCAAGGCGGCGAAAGGGTTCTTCACCGACACCAGCCTCTGCATTGGCTGCAAAGCCTGCGAAGTGGCGTGCAAGCAGTGGAACCAGCTGCCTGCCGACGGCTTTGCGATGACCGGCAACAGCTACGACAACACCGGCACGCTGGGCGCCACCACCTGGCGCCACGTCGAGTTCATCGAGCAGGCCAAAGCCAATGGCCAAGGGCAGGAGCAGCGCTGGCTGATGATGTCGGATGTCTGTAAGCACTGCGCCAACGCCGCCTGCCTCGAGGCCTGCCCGACCGGGGCTCTGGTCCGCACCGAGTACGGCACTGTCTATGTGCAGCAGGACATCTGCAATGGTTGTGGCTTCTGCGTGCCTGCCTGCCCCTTCGGCGTCATCGACCGGACGCCGAAGCACGGGCATTTCGAGGCCGGCACCGCCCACAAATGCACCCTGTGCTATGACCGCTTGAAAGATGACATGACTCCGGCCTGCGCGAAGTCGTGTCCCACCGCGTCGATCCAGTTCGGGGACGTCGAGGAATTGCGGACGCGCGCCCGGCGCCGGTTGGGTGAGCTGCAGACGCGCGGCGAGTCGAAGGCGCGACTCTACGGAATGCCTGAAGGCCGCGAGGCGGAGGAGGTTGGGCCGCTTCATGCCTTTTTCCTGCTGCTCGACGAGCCGGAGCGCTACAACCTGCCCGCGGTACCCCGACTGCCGCGCAACACCATGGCGCAACGCTACGGATGGAGCGCCGCGGTCGGCGTGGGGTTCGCCCTTGTCGGCGCACTGGTCTTTGGTGGACGCCGCTAACTTCCCTCCGGGTCAGGGAGTGGGTGATGGGGGCTACTACAACTATCCTGTCGTTCGGCGTCCGGTATGGACCTGGGAAGTGCCCGCATATTTCTGGCTCGGTGGAATGGCGGCCGGCGCCTATGTCACCGCCGCCCTGGCCCAGAACTTCGGCTCGGCCGACGACCGGCGCGTCGCCGCCGGCGGCTACTACGTGGCGGCCGCTGCGCTGGTCCCGTGCGCCCCGCTGCTGATTGCCGACCTCGGGCGTCCAGACCGCTTTTATCACATGCTGCGGATTTTCAAGCCTCTCTCACCGATGAACCTCGGTGCCTGGACATTGACCGCCCTCACGCCGATCGCGTTTGCCCGAGCCGCATCCCACGCAGCCAGCACCGGCCTTCTCCGAGGTCCGCTTGGAACGTTGGCGCGGCTCGTGCCGACCAGGCTCGCCGAGCTGGCCGGCGTGGTTTTGGGCCTGACACTCGCCGGCTACTCGGGGGTGCTGCTCGCCGCCACCAACATCCCCCTGTGGGCTAAGAGCAAGTTGCTGGGCGGTTTGTTCATGGCGTCGGGGCTGGCCAGTGGTTCGGCCGCTGTGACGCTGCAGGCCGCGCGGCGCGGCGCCCCTGATGGGTCGCTGCACCGGCTTGCGATGGTCGAATCGGCAGCGTCCGCGGGCGAGATGGCGATCCTGACCGGCTACCTGCTGCAGTCCGGCAAGACCGCGCGCCCGCTGACCAGCGGTCGAGTAAGTGCGCCATTCTGGCTCGGCGCCGTTGGTGCGGGGACGCTCGTTCCATTGCTGGTTCACCGCATGGCGGGGCGGCGCCAGGGCCGCCCTCTGCGAGTGCTTTCGAGCGCCGCGGCTCTGTGCACCATTGCCGGCTCACTGGCTCTCCGCTGGACCATATTCGAGGCGGGAAAGGCTTCCTCGGAAGACCAGGCAGCCTCATTCGAGCTGGCGAGCGACTAGCAAAATTCGCATGCGATCGGTCGACCTCAATGCCGATGTCGGCGAGGGCCAGGCGGCCGTAGAAGCGGCGCTGCTGCCGCTGGTCACCTCCGCGAACGTTGCCTGCGGACTTCACGCCGGAGACCCGGCCACCATGCGTGCCACCGTTGCCCTGGCGCTCCGCCACGGGGTCGCCATCGGCGCACATCCGGGCTTCGATGACCGGGAGGGATTCGGCCGGCGCCCCGTGCACCTGAGAGCCGATGAAATTGTTGACCTGGTCCTCTACCAGCTTGGCGCTCTCGAGGCCATCGCACGAGCCGAGGGTGCCGCGCTCCGACACGTCAAACCTCACGGCGCGCTCTATAACCAGGCCGAGGCCGACCAGGCGCTGGCGATCGCCATCATCGCCGGGATCCGGGCATTCGATGCCACGCTGCGGCTGGTCGGCCGGGCCGGCTCGGCGATGCAGGGGGCCGCGCAGGCCCTCGGACATCCGTTCACGGCCGAGGCCTTCGCCGACCGGCGCTATCGATCCGACGGCTCGCTCCTGCCCCGCTCCGGCCCGCAGGCCGTGCTGGTCGATCCGGACGCGGTGGCGGACCAGGTTCGCTCGCTGGTCACCGATGGTGAAGTTCTGGCGAGTGACGGCAGCCGAGTGGCCGTAGCGTTTGAAACTCTGTGTCTCCATGGCGACACCCCGGGTTCGGCGGCCCTGGCGGCTCGGGTCCGCCAGGAACTCGGGGCACTTGGCGTGAGCGTTACCGCGCCGCGTTTGCTGGGCATCGATACCCTCCCGCCCTGATCGCGCTGATCGTCCTGGGGGTCACCGGCGCGGCGGTCCTCGGTTATCAGCTCGCCTCGGTACGCCTTCCCACGGCAGCCGCGCCTGCCCGACACCTGACCGTCAATAATCCTTACGCAACGGGCGGCGTCTGGTACAGCGGCAATCTGCACGTGGCTTCGGTGCGCGGGCTGGGCCGCGACCTGCCCTCCACCATCGGTCGCTGGTACGCGGACCATGGCTTCACCTTCGTCGGGATCAGCGATGTGAACACGTACATCTGGCCGTCGGAAGTCGGCGGCCGCGGCTTCACCGGGGTTCCCGTCGTAGGTGCCAGCTACAGCTTTGCCGACGTGCTGGCGATTGGCACCGATCACTGGCTGCCCGCATCGAATCTGCAGCAGGCGGTCGACTGGATTGCGCGCGACGGCGGTCTGCCGGTGCTGGCCGCGCCCCTCTCACCGTCGAAGCCGCAGCCTGTCGCGAGCGTGACCGCCCTGCACCGGCTCTTCGGCCTGGAGGTCTACAATGCCCGGCTGGCCGCTGCCGGCCCGGGTCAGGGTGACGCCACCGCTATCTGGGATCAGCTGCTCACTGCCGGAAATCGTGTGTATGCCTTCGCCGGCGACGATGCGACGAGCGTTTCCGACCCTGCCATCGGCCAGGCCTGGGTCGACGTGCTGGCGCCCTCGGCGGATGGGGACTCGCTGCTGAGCTCGCTTCGACAGGGAGCCTTCACCGCGTCGACGGGGGCGCAGTTTATCGCCTTCAGTGTGGACGGGACAACCATCACGGCCGAAGCCGCGGAGGGTTCGAGCCTCCGCTTCATCGGTCGCGGCGGCCGCCTGTTGAAGGCGGTGAGCAGCGCCGTCGCGTCATATCGCGCGAACGGCGACGAGGGCTATGTCCGGGTCGAGGCAATCCGCGACAACGGGGCCCGGGCCTGGAGTCAGCCGTTCTTTTTTAGCTGGCGCTGAGCTACGGCGAGGTGTGGACGGTCACGTTGACGCCATTACCGCCGCTGCCGAACCAGTGGCCGTTACCGAAGAAGCCATACCAGGCGAGCAGCAGAATAAGCACGATGACGACCATGGCGAAGACGGCGACCACACTGGCAGACGAGCCATTCCCGGCCTGCCGTCGGAGGCTTTTGCCTGACATATCGTTCACCTCCTTTACCTCCACCATAGGCAGACAGGCCTAGCTCGAGCTAGTGCCCGAGTTCAGAAGCCGTCCCTTTCCCTGTGCGAGCAGGGTTAGCGGAGGTCGTCCGCCGCCTGTTGCGTTTGCGGCGTCGGGGTGGCACCGGCGGCGGTGGTGAAATGCCAGGTCGCATGTCCCGCGACCCCGTTGAGGGTGTACGTCAGGTCGACGGCGTAGGTGGTGGCGGGCTGCAACGGCGAATTGGCAAGAAAGGCGAATGAATTCTCCGTTTCGGTGCCGGGCTGCAAGGAGATGCCCGGTAGATCCTTGCCCGACGGATCCCGGAAGTGAAAGCCGGTAATCGTGACCTTCGCGTTGCGATCAAAGGTAGCTGTCACCGGGTAGCCGATCGGATAGCTGGCGTTCGGCGCCGGGTCGGGAATTTCATTGCCGTTGAACGCGATTGGCACGTTCACCTGATCCGGGGCTGGGTAGAGGATCACGCGCCCGGTGGTCTGCTCACGATAGGCCATGTCCATCACCTGGACCGTCATCGGACCGAGATAGGCGTCCCCATAGCCCAGCTCGAGGAGGTCGGCGCGGAGCAGTGGAATTCGGTGATACACGGAATCGATCCAGTCCTGCACAGCTGCGGCCGGGTCGGCACGATGGGTAATGACTTCCGCCATCGACCGCTGCGGGTAGCCGAAATGTTGAGCCCGGGTCAGGACGTTGCCACCGATGTATCCCTGCGCCGTTGATTCTTCCTTGTGGATGCCGAGATCGCGGATGCTGGCGAGCGCCCCGTTGAAGAAGGTATAGAAGGCGTGCGCCACCGCCGACTGGTGGATCACCGAGGAGCTGGTCACGGGCGACAGGCCGGCCAGCCGCCGATAGCGGTTTACCGTGGCCAGCGCGAGGGCTTCCCGGTCGGCGGCGGCTTTGTCTAGGTCGAGGTAGGTCGTCGCCGGCGCGGGGCTCGCTCCACCAGACGCAACGCTCTGCTTTGCCGCCTGGAGTGCAGCGGGCTCATCCTTTAGCAGGTAACGAAGCACGGCCACGAGATAGGCTCCAGCCTCTTGATCGGTGGGCTTGGCCGCAATGGCAGCCCGCTCGTCCTTCGCGGCGGTGGTCGCGTCTTTGTCGAGGGCGACGGCGATGTCGCCGAGGACCTTGAGATCAAGCGCACTGCGTGGCTGCAGCTTGAGCGCAGCCGCGTAAGCGCTCTTAGCGACCTTATAGTCCTGGGCGAAGAGGGCAACATCGCCCAGCTGTTCGCGTAAGCCGGCATCATCCGGCGAAAGGCTGGCCGCGCGTTCCAGGAATTGCGTGGCGGCGGACAGATCCTGCCGGCCGATGGAAAAGCGCGCCAGCTCCAGTAACCGTTCCACCCACTTTGGCTGAGCGCCAGCCGCCAGCTTGAGGTGGTTGAGGGCCTGGACATAGTCTTTTTTGTCGCGGTAGTAGTTGCCCCAGTTTCGTTCGATCTCGGCGCGCTCGTAGGCCGTTCCCTTTTTGGCGAGGTCCGCGCCCTTGGAGAGTTGGGCATTGGCGTCGTCGTACCGGCCCACGTCGGCGAGCGCTTCCCCGTAGAAGGCCCGGGCCAGGGCGGAGCTGGGCGCTGCCTTGATAGCCGCCGCGCCGTCTCTCGCTGCGGACTGGATGTCATCGTTCCAGTCCTCCACCCGCGTCAGGACGGTGAGGACGAAGCCATCATGGGGAGCGATCTTCTGCGCTTTGAGCGCTTCGTCAAGGGCAGGTTTCTGTTTCGTCTCGTAGTTGAGGACCAGCGCATAGGTGGCATGATCCATGGCGTCCTGCGGGTGAGCCTTGATCAGTTCCTGCAGCTGTGAGGCGGCCGCCGCATACTTGTTCTGGAACATCAGGTCGAGCGCGGACTGCGCGCTCGGACCGCTCGGCTTGGGAGTGACGGGGTCACAAGCGGCCAGTAAGGCAGCCAGAAGAAAGACCGCGCCGCGCCGCCTCACGGTCCCCAGTCTATCGGGCGCGCTTTAGAAAGTCGTTAAAGGCACTCCGGCGTCGAGATCGCTCGGAAAAGGTTTGCGTCACCGGATTGTGACCGACTCGTAGGCCGTGCCTTTAAGCGCGTCACCTATTCTCCGGCCCATGACGGAGCGCGCCCGCAAGCTCGATGCGAGCCGGCTCCGTGTGCTCCCTGGTGGAAGCCTGACGCCCGCTCCGTCTTACCGGCTTCTCACGCAGGTCAGTGCGGCACTCAGCACCTCGCTCGACCTCGATCGGACTCTCAAGGAGATCCTGGAGCGGATGAACGCCCTGGTCGCGTTCGACGCCGCCACGCTGTTCCTGCTCGACGAATCACGATCCGAGCTTCAGGTCAAGGCGGCGCTGGGCGTCCCCGTGGCGTTGAAGGAGGTCAAGAGCTTCAAGGTCGGAGAGGGCGTCGTCGGGTGGGTGGTCCGCCATGGCGCGACGGCCCTGATCCAGGACTCTCTCAAGGATGCTCGCTACAAGGCAACCGGTCCGCAGCGCAGAGCGAAGACCGTGCTCGCCGCCCCACTGCGCGCTCAGGACAACCTGCTTGGGGCCCTGGTCCTGGTCCGTTCCTCGAAAGAGCCATTCGGCGCAGAGCACCAGCGCCTGGTCGAGGCCATCGCGAGCCAGGCGGCGGTGGCCATCGACCATGCCCGGTTGTTTGAGACCGAGCGGGCCTCCCGGCGACGCGCCGAGGCCCTGCTGGCCACCTCCCAGGCGGGGAGCGAGGCGGTAACGACGCCGGAATTGCTGCAGCGGGCCGTTAAACAGGTGGCTTTTGCCATGCGTGCTACTGCCGCCGCCGTCATCCTGCCGGACGAGGCAGGCGAGATCATCGAGGCGGCGTTCGATGCCTCAGATCCGCCGGCTTTCGGCCTGGATTCGCTCTGCGCCAAACCGATCGCGGCGCTGCCGCTGATGCTCGCCGTCCGAGATGCCGGGCGGCCGCTTGTCGTGCAGCGGGCGGATCGGCCGTCGCTGCTCGATGATGCCTTCTGGTCGCGCAGCGAGGTCCAGGCCCTGGCCGCGGTACCGGTTCGGTGGCAGGACCGGGTCATCGCCACACTGATCGTCGGATTTGCCGATCCCGAGCGTCTGACTGCCCCGGAGCTCGAGCTGCTGGAGGAGATCGGCCGTCAGGTCGCGCTGGGGATGGAACGGCTTCGACTCCAGGCGCGGGTCCAGGAACAGCAGAACGAGATGGCGGTGGTGGCGGAGCGCAACCGGATCGCCCGCGACATGCACGATGGACTCGTGCAGTACGTCTACGCACTCGGACTGCAGTTGGAGCATGCTCGCGACCTCGTGCTGACGGAGCCCGGAGCGGTTGGGCCGGTGCTGACGAGCTCGATCCAGCAAACCAACCACGTGCTGTCGGAAATGCGCACCTTTGTCTATCAGCTGCGGCCCATCGTCATGAAGGAAAAGGAGATCGGCCAGTGGGTGCTCGACCTGTGCCGCCAATTCCAGCAGGCGACGGGCATCGCGCTTCAGGCCGAAGTCGGGACGCCGGCCGGCCAGGAGCTTTCCGCCGAGATCTCGATCGCGCTGTTTCGGATCATTCAGGAGGCGCTCGCCAACATCTATAAGCACGCGCACGCTACCAAGGCGACCCTCTCGCTCGATTTCAACGCCGATGGCGCCAGGCTCGTCATCGAGGATGATGGGGGCGGTTTCGACGTCGCGGCGCGGCCGGAGCCGGGGATCGCACGGGGCCACGGATTGACCAACATCCAGGAGCGGGTCCGCGAGCTGGGCGCCACGCTTCAGCTGGAGACGGCGCCCGGAGCGGGTACCCGGCTCAAGGCGGTGTTCCCCTACAGCCGATGAGCACCGGGACCGTTCGTCTGCTGATCGCCGATGACCACGAGATGGTTCGGCTTGGGCTGCGCTCGATTCTGGAATCCGATCCACGAATTCGGGTGGTCGGCGAGGCGGCCTCGCCGCAAGATGCCGTCTACCAGGCTGCCCTGCTCCGGCCCGATGTCGTCCTGCTCGATGTGCGGATGCCGGGTGGAAGCGGGATCGATGCCTGTCGCGAGATCCTCGGTCGCAACCTGGGAAGCAAAGTCATCATGCTGACCTCCTTCGCCGACGAAGACGCGGTCTATGAATCCATCATGGCCGGCGCCTCCGGCTATCTGCTGAAGGAGATCAACAAGAACGCCCTCATCGACGCCGTGGTGGCGGTCTCGGAAGGCCGCTCCTTGCTCGATCCGGAAGTCACCCGTAAGGTGCTGGAGCGGATTCGAAAGATGGCGGCCAGCTCCGACGAAGTGGTCCGGGCGGCGCTGTCGGATCAGGAAAAGCGGGTGTTGCGGCTGGCCGCCCAGGGCAAGACGAACAAGCAGATCGCCGTCGACCTCTTCCTATCGGATAAGACGGTCAAGCATCACATTTCGAACATTCTCAGCAAGCTGAATCTCAGTTCCCGAGCGCAGGCCGCCGTCTGGGCCACTCAGCACGGCCTGCTCGATGAGTTCCCCGAACGGAAGGCCAGCTAGCCCGCTGGAATCGACGGGAACTCACGTTTTCCTTACGGAGCCGCTTGCGCCGGGTATCCGCCATTTGGCCCCAAGTGGGGCTGACTGGCGGATAAGCCGGGGGGCCGGCGCAGGCTACGCTCCCCGATACATGGGCGGCGCATTGCTGATTTCACCAGGAGGACTGCATGCTGCTCGTTGACAAGCTCAACAAAGGGAAGCAGCTTCCCGAGAAGCCCGAAGGCAGCGCTGAGCCGGCCGCCAGCCCGGGGCTGTCCGGCCTGGTGGCCAAGCAGGGCAACATTGCAGCGCGCATCCCGAACGTCGAGCGCGTCAAGAAGACCGTCCACGAGCGGCTGATCACCGCGCTCGGGATGAATTCCGATACCTACAGCCCCGACATCGTCCAGCGTCGCATCTCCGAGCTGGTCGACGAGTACTGCGAGGAGAGCAAGCTCAAGCTCACAAAGCACGATCGCGAAGAGCTGGCGGAGCTGATCCTCCACGATGTGCTGGGTCTCGGCGCGCTCGAGACACTGCTGGAAGACCCCGAGGTCAGCGAAATCATGGTCAACGGGCCGAAGACGATCTTTATGGAGCGCCGCGGCCGGATTACGCAGTCCGATCTGGAGTTCGAGAGCGAGGTGCAGCTGCGTCGCGTGATCGACCGCATCGTGGCGCGCATCGGTCGCCGGGTCGATGAGTCGTCGCCCATGGTCGACGCTCGCCTGCCCGATGGCTCCCGCGTCAACATCGTGATCCCGCCACTCGCCGTGCAGGGCTCAAGCATCACGATCCGGAAATTCTCGCGGGTGCCCTACAAGGTGCAGGACCTTGTGACGTTCGGCACGTTGAACCAGGACATGGCGAACTTCATCCGCGCCTGTGTGCGGTCGCGGATCAGCATGGTGGTTAGCGGCGGCACCGGCTCGGGCAAGACCACGACGCTCAACGTGCTCTCGAACTTCATCCCCGACACCGAGCGTGTGGTGACGGTGGAGGACACCGCCGAGCTGCAGCTCCGCCAGCGTAACCTCGTGTCCCTCGAAGCGCGCAGCGCCAACGTCGAAGGCCGAGGCGCGGTCGCGATCCGTGACCTCGTCGTCAACGCCCTCCGCATGCGGCCTGATCGGATCGTGGTTGGCGAGTGCCGTGCCGGTGAAACCCTGGATATGTTGCAGGCGATGAACACCGGCCACGACGGCAGCATGACGACCGTCCACGCCAATAGCCCCAAAGACGCGATCAACCGGTTGGAGACGATGGTGATCATGGGTGGGTCGGACCTGCCCTTCCAGGCCATTCGCGAACAGATCGTCGGTGGCATCACGCTGATGGTGCAACAGGCGCGACTCCGCGACGGCCGCCGCGTGGTTACGCACATCTCGGAGATCATCGGCATCACCGGCAACAACATCCAGGTACAGGACATCTGTCTCTTCGACCAGTCGGGGATCGACGAGGAGGGCAACGTCCTCGGGACCTTCCGCTGGACGGGCGTGATCCCCAAGCTCCTTCCCCGGCTCAAAGCCAACGGTGAGGATTTCCCCATCGAGGTGTTCGGCCAGAGCGGCTTGCAGGTGATCGAGGGGCAGACGCGCGCCCCTGGCGGCGACGCGGCACTGCGCGCGACGGCGGACTAGCCATGCCGAAGTGGTTGTCCCGGCGGCCGCAGCCCCCGGAAAAACCGGTGCCTTCGGTTCCCCCGCCCAGTGCAAAAACACCTCCGGTCAAGACGCCGGTCTCGCCCGAACCAAGCACGTCGGCCCAGCCGCTCGAAGAGGCCATCGCGGTTCAGGCTCGGCTGCGCCAGGACCTGAACGAGTTGCTCAAGGCGCACCGCCAGCAGGGTCGCGTCCTCGAGCGCAATCAGAAGCTGCTCGAACAGACCGAGCAGGAGCTCAGCCGGCATCGCGGCCGAGCCTCAGCGCTGGAGAGTGAAGTCGCGGAACAGCGAAATGTCTCCGGCCAGCATCTGGCGAGGATTCGCGAGCTGGAGCAGATCGTCGACAAACACGCCACCCTTGAGACAGCGTACGAAGCGCTCGATCGGGAGCGACAGGACCTCAGCGCCCGCGTGGCCGACCTCTCGCGCAGTCGGACGAACGCCACGGCGGAGCGCGATCGGCTTGCCGCTCAGCTGGCGACCGCCCATGCGACGATCGCCGCGCGAGACGCCGAGGTCGCGGCGCGCAAGGTCGAACAGGAAGGCGTCGAGGCCCGCATCGGCGGCCTGCAATCCGAGATCGAGGCGTTGAATCGGGGCAACGGGAAACTCCAGGCCGACCTCGACCGCGCGCTGGAGGCGCAGGCCGCCCACCATCACCTGCAACTGGAGTTCGAAGCGCTGTCGGCCCGCTGGGACGTGGCCCGAGCCCAGCTGGCGGAAGCCGAGTCGGCCTTGAAGTCGTCACAGGCCACCATCAAGGCTGCCCAGCGGCTCTCCTCGTCGGTCGAGTGGCGCCTCGCCCTCGATGGCGTACTGGACGCGGCCTCGGAGTTGGTCCGCTTCGAGCGGGGCACCTTGGCCCTGGTCGACGAACTCCAGGAGGAGCTCAAGGTCGAAGCCGCTCGGAACAGCCCGATCGCGGTCAGCGAAATGTCGCGCTTCAAGGTCGGTGAGGGAATTGCCGGCTGGGCCCTCTCGCATCGGGAACCAGTCCTGGTCCGGGATACGCGGTCGGACCCCCGCTTCAAGGCGTCTGACCCGAAGCATCAGCCCCGATCCTTTATCGCCGTTCCATTGCTCGCCGACAAGGAGGGTCTTGGCGTCCTGACGGTGGCGCGTCCGGCCAGTGATCCCTTCACCGAGCATGATTTGCGCAATCTCGCACGGGTCGCGACCGACGCCGCGAACGCCTTGATCAATGCCCGGCTTGTTGACCTGCTCAAGCATCGAGAGGACCGGTTGACGACGCTGGTCCGGAAAGCGCGAGAGCTTTCGACGGCCAAGGACGGCAAGCAGGTCATCGAATTCGTGCTCTCGAGCGCGCAGGAGCTGGTCGGTGGCAAAGCGGCCCTGCTGGCGCTTCGAAACCACAAGACGCTGGAGCTCGAGGTGACCGGCTCGCTGGGGGTGTCCCAGGCCGTCATCGAGCAGCGGATCGCCTGGGGTGCGCCGGCTGCGGGCGATGTGATGCGCACCGGAAAGCCGTGGGTTTCGCCGATCCGTGAAATGCTGCCGCCGGCATTGGTCGAGACCGTCGAGAAGGCCGGCCTGAAAACGATCGCGTCGGTGCTATGCGGCTCGCTCGCCAACCAGGAAATGTCGGAAGACGGTGCGCTGTTGAGCCGCTCAGAGCTCGAGGTCTCGGATCAGGTCAGCGGCGTCCTCAACGTCTACCGCGACACGCTCGATCCGATCCCCAGCGCCGACCTCGAGCAGCTGAAAGCGTTCGCGGAACAGGCCGCTGTCGCGATCCAGAACGTCCGGCGCTGGGACCGCGTCAAGGAACAGTTGCAGGCAACGTCATCGATGAACACCCGGCTGATGGGTCGCGAGCGTTACATCAACCAGCTGCTCTTCCGCATCCAGCAGCTCGAGCAGGAACTCGGCCGCTACAAAGCGGCCTGATTCGATCACGTAGCTAGCCGTTTGCGGAAAGCGTCGATTTTGCTAGGGATATCCATGAGTTGCCGGACAGTCGCTTCTTTTCAATGGTCGATGCCGCGATTTTGCAGTCGTATTCTGAGGGCATGGCTCTAGCCTTGGGTTGGAGGACCTCCAGCGATAATCGATTACGCAGTCGGCTGGGCCGATAAACAAAAGATACCTTCAAATATCGCCGAGGATCTGTTCCTTGGCTTTGGTGACCTGTATTGAGAAGGTATCCACTCAACTGTGTCAGGATTCGACCCGCGCTCGGAGGGTGAAGCCTATGTGCTGACTTCGGCCGCATGGGCTGTGGCGTTGCAGGAGCAGCAGCAGTATGAGTCGGACATGCTGCTGGCGCGCATCTTTCAATGATGAGAACACGTACGGCCGTCGCGCTCTCGCTTATCCTCCTATCGAGCGGGTGCTCGCCTGTTCAAGTACCAGGGCGTCGCCGTTGGTTGTGCCGGGCTCGCCACACGCTCTACCCGTCGACCGCGGAGACTTCTTCGATCTGACATGGCTGCCCAGCGGCTGGCTGGTAGTTAGCTACGACCCGAGCCCCGCAAAGCCGGGCCGCACCTCAGAGGTGTGGCGGCTCCGCCCGGATGGATCGAGCTTTGCGCGAATCCCGATTCCGTCCGACCCAGCCTGCTGGCAGACCGAGTATCTTTTTCCATCTGCTTTGCAAGACGGAAGATTTGCAGTGACCAAGCACTGTGCTGCTCCTCCGGGCACAGTGCCCGATGCACAGATCAGCGTCGTTAGTAGCGATGTCGAAGGCGCCAGCACGGAGACGCTCGCCCAGCCGCCGCTCTCAATCAACCCGGGAACAAAGTCGTGGAATCAGGCGGCGAACCGGGGCATCGTGGACTACGGAAGCTCGATCTGCGAAAACATAGTCTGGATAACCAGGGCAGGGGTCGAGACCATCCCGGTGACCATTGGCGACGGCGCGCGTAGCTGGCGACTGGATGACCCTAGACTTAGCGACCCGACCCAGTGCGGTGATCCGCGGGTAGGCCGTGCCCAGGCGCCCGCCTGGTCCGGAGATGGCAAAATGATAGCGTTCTTGGGATCGCCCGAAACGATCGGGTTGCGAGGGCAGCAACGGCTCGGCGCGTCCTGGAACCTGTATCTAATGGATCCTCGCAACCTGCAGCTTCGTAGGGTTCTGGACGGCATCCGGGGCGGTGGGAATTTGACATGGTCGCCAGACAGCCGGTTTCTCGCTCTCAACAGTGACGTTCCAGGCAAGGGCCCGGGGACGTGGGTCGTCGCCGCGAGTGATGGCCATTTGCAACGTGTCGGTAAAGACACTCTGAGCTCGCTCAGCTTCTCGCCGGACGGCAAGTCGATTGCCGGAATCCTCGATGAAGGACGCGGCTTTCCCCCCCAGGCGCAGATCGTCATCCTAGATCTGCCTCATTAACAGACTCGAAGCCTCTGGCACGGAAAGCGATCCGATCCTTCGGAACCGGTTTCGTTTCTGTACTGGAGCGCGCTGTCAAGCCCGGTTTGAAAGTGCGCCCGTCGCCACCCAAGCACTTTGAGACCCCGACCTCGTCGCCGAAGACCGATCTCCATGGGCGGCTCGTCCTTCTTGACATACGAGCGTAGGGGGGATTTAGCCTGTCAAACGCCTGCGTCGCTTGCCGGCGAGGTTCAAACGGCCGAGGATGAAGGCATCGAGCACCCGATGGGAGGCGACGACGCCGTCGCCGACGCGACGGGATCCCTTGCGGCGATCGGCCTTCAGGTCGATCAGGTACTTCTCTTGCTGGGACCAGACCAGCTCGATCAGGCGGCTGAAACTGGTGTCCGGTTCGACGATGATCCCTTCCTTCTCGATCCGCTCCTTGACGACGACCGGGAGCTCCTTGGCTTCAGCCAGGTTGAGCCGCTCCAGCGCCTCGAGCAGGTCATCTAAACGGCGAAGGTGATACCGGCGTTCCGCTTCGTTGTTATATGCGCGAGGTGATGCGTCCAAGCGGTCCTCCTCGATGGTTGTCTAAACCCTTATAACTCCGGAACCGACGATTACTTCGAGCCCGTGCTGCTCCAGTGCGTCGATCACCCGGTTCATGCCAATCGAGTCGCTGGGCATGTGACCGGTGATCACCAGGTTTGCCTGCGGGCGCTGCAACTGCTCCAGTTCGCGGAGATCCCGTTCGTCGATGTGCATCGCCAGGATGGTGTCAATGCCGTGTTCATAATACGTGCGATAGACCGGCGCGCCACCATTTGTTCCAGCCGCCATCTGGACGACCCAGCGGCCGACGGGATTTTCAGCGGTACCGAGCCAGAGTTCGGGCTGGACCGGCGAGGCCTCCATCTCGGGGATCGTCTTGAGCTCCCCGATCAGCTCGCCGGCCGACGCGTCATGGCCGTCGACGATCTTTCCAACGAAGTCGATGAAGTATTGCCGCCCGATGATGTCGGCGGCCAGGTGAATATTCATCATGGGCATCGCCAACTGCTGGGCAGCGGCGACCACACGGTCGTAGTTGGTGGTGTGGAGGGCGTGCGCTACCGGACGCTGACGGGCGAGCATCATCTGGTGCGCGACCCCGGCTGGAATACCTTCGGCCTGCATCTGCGCCTCGTGCTGCTCGATCACGACAGGGAGGCCGAGCCGGGCGCGGGAACCGATCGGATGGTGGGCGATCACACCGTCGACGCCCAGACGCTGTGCCAGCAGCAGCTCGCCGACGTCGATATCGATGCCGACGTAGACTCGACGCACCTCGCCATCGAGATAGACCTGGGAGTCGGCCGGGGTCTCGGCACAGCCCGCCAGTCGATTGGCCATCGCCATGATCTCGCTGAGCCGCACGTCGGCATTATCGCGATCGGCAGGCACCCGGTGCGAGGTCATCCGGTCGGGCGGGAACTAGAATCCGTCCCGTGTCAGGCAACCCGGGGGCTGATCATAGGGGAGACGGTGGTTTTGCCCCAACCTTCAAGGAGGCGGTCGGTCGCTGGCGGCGCCGTCATCGTCACCCTCCGGCGCACGAAACCTGGTTCGCGGTTCATTACCGGGTCGGCTGGCTGGTGGAACGGCTATCGTTTCTCGAGAGTATTCACCTGCTTCGCCAGGGTCTCGACGTTCGGTCGCTTTCGGCCGAGCGGCCGGCGCGGCGGCGTAAGGGGGAGCCGGCGACGGAAGGCGTCCACCTCGAAGACGACGAGGGCCTCGACGTAGAAAATGAACCGGCCGACGCAATAGTGTCCGGCGAAGCCGTCACACCTCCCGAAGATGTCCGATAATCCGGCCGTGCGACACTTTCGGCCGCGCTGGCTCAGCGCGCTTCTGGGCGGCATCGTGCTGCCCTTCGACCCGGTGCTCGGGATGGTGATGCTCATCGTCGGGCTCTGGCGGCCGAAGCGGAAGCCCACGCCGACTGTGCTTGAACGATGAAGGTCTATCTCGGCCGCGCGGTCAGCGGCGAGCTTGGCCCGCGAAGCCTGGAGGCGATCCAGCTGGCCCATCGCGCCCTCGTTGAGTACGGGGCCGGGATTCTCGCCGAAAGGGTCGCCGATCCCGAATACCGGCCCGGCCTGGATCGGCCGGAGCTGGTTGCGGAGATGATGCATCGCGAGCTGCTCGAGGCGGACGCCGGTTGCATGGAGATGACCGGCCGCAGCACCGGTGTCGGGTTCGAGGCCGGTTGGCTGCTTGGCCGCGGACGTCCGGTCCTCGTGCTCTACGATGCCGACGTGGCGCCGGCATCGGCCGTCGTCCGCTTTCCGCCCTTCGACCATTGCGTGTCCTTTGGCTATCGCGACCTTATGGAAGTGAGCGGAGCCGTAACGGACTTCTGCCGCACGATCGCGGCCCACGCCGCCTACCGCGCCGAAGGCTGATCCAGCGCCGCCGGTCGCACTTCTAGACTGCTGGGATGAGCCTCCGAGCCTGTGTGCTGACGGTCAGCACCAAGGGTGCGCGCGGCGAGCGCATGGATGAGAGCGGCGAGAAGATCAGCGAAGCGCTCGCGCGCATTCCGGCGGACATCGTCGGCCGCGCGGTGGTCACGGATGACGTTGAAGCCATCCAGCATCAGATCCGTGAATGGCTGGGCGCAACGGACCCGGACCTGATCGTGTCGACGGGCGGCACCGGGCTCGGTCCCAGAGATGTCACGCCACAGGCGCTGGAGCCTTTGCTCGACTATCCGGTGCCGGGAATTGCGGAAGCGATGCGCGCCGCGGGATTGCGCAAGACACCGCATGCCATGCTGTCGCGCTCGCTGGCCGGGGTCGTGGGCCGCACCCTGGTGCTCGCCCTGCCTGGGAGCCCACGCGGCGTCGTCGACAGTCTCGAGGCTGTGATGGAGGCGTTGCCCCACGGCCTGCGCACCTTACGCAACCAGGTCAGCGACAGCCCGGCGGCGCACCGGCCCAGCTAGTGGGCCAGATCAAGGTCGGTATCTCATCCTGGACCGAACCGACGCTGGTGAAGAGCGGGTGGTATCCGCCGACCGCCACAACCGCGGAGGATCGGTTGCGCTACTACGCTTCGAAATTCCCCATCGTCGAGATCGACAGCACCTTCTATGCCATCCCCAATGAGAAGACGGCGCAGCTGTGGGTGGAGCGAACGCCCAAGGACTTCACGTTCAACGCCAAGGCCTATGCGCTGCTGACCCAGCATCCCGCGCCAGCGGCCCGATTGCCAAAGGATCTTCGCGAAAAACTCTCTGATTCGAAGAGCAATCTGTACTTCAAGGATCTCGCCCCCAAGGAGAAGGAGCGTGTGTGGGATCGCTTCCGCGAAGGCATGCAGCCACTCCAGGACGCGGGCAAGCTCGGGGCGATCGTCTTTCAGTTCCCCAAGTGGTTCTTGCCCTCACCGGCCTCCTACCGGTTCATGGAAGACCTGCGCGAGTGGTTGCCCGACTTTAAGATTGCCATCGAATTTCGGCAGGCATCCTGGTTGAAGGAAGAGCGCCGCGAGCGGGTCCTCGAGTTTTTGAAGGGCCACGGCTTGAGTTATGTCGTGGTGGATGAGCCGCAGGGCTTTGGCTCGAGCGTGCCCCCGGTGGTGGCGGTGACGGCGCCCCTCGGCATGGTCCGCTTTCACGGGCACAATCGAGAGAACTGGGAGAAAAAGGGGATCAGCACCGCAGAGAAATTCCGCTATCTCTATCAGCCGAGCGAGCTGAAGACCTGGGTGCCCAGGCTCCGCGACATGGCGGCACAGGCCGGCGAGGTGCACGCGGTCATGAACAATTGCTATTCCGACTACGCCGTCCGTAACGCGGCCGACCTGGGCGAGCTTCTCGCCTAACGGCAGTCCGCGGGCTGCCCCGAAAGGAATTCGCCGGCCGGCCAGTTGCATGGGTAGCGCCGCAGCGCAGTTATGCAGGCCTACCAATCCGCACCGTGTCCGTATTGTGGCGCCACCTGGAACCAGCCGGGCGCCCAGGCCTGCGCGAATTGCCGGAACCCGCTGCCTCCGCCGCAGCCAGGCTACGCACCGCCCGGCTACGCACCCGCTCCGCCACAGGGTTACCCGCAAATGCCGCAGTCGTACCCCGGTGCGCCGGCCGGCTATCCTGGCCAGCCAGCCGCGCAAGATCCGTCTTATCCAGGCTACGCGCCTCCGGGCTACGGCCAGCCGCCCGGATATCCTCAGCAGCCAGGGGGCTACGGACCCCCGCCGGGTTATCCGGGCTACGACCCCGCGGCCGCGCCGGCTTCAGGGCCCGCGTCGACGACGCTTCGGCTCTTTGGCCAGAGCTTCACGGTCCCCCTGGCGCTGCCGCCAATTGTGGTGCGCTACCGGCAAGAGCTTGCCTACGCCATCCTCGGCCTGTTCGGGCTCATCGTGCTGCTCTTCGGCATCATGCCGGCGCTCGCCTCCAGCCAGATTGCCGGCGGTGACCAGGCGCTGGCCACCGCGATCATTCACCAGTCCAAGG
>VBEN01000054.1 GCA_005881175.1 Chloroflexota bacterium | reverse complement strand
GGGCGATTGACGATCGAGTTCTACAGTAACGAGGAGCTCGAGGCGCTCAGGCGCCGGCTGATCCGCTAGCGCGCCGGTAGCACGTGTAACGCCTCGGGTCTACTCCCGGATCCAGCGATCCGCGGTGCGCTCGTAATCGTGCAGCTCATCCGCGCTGAAGAAGAGTGCCATCTCGCTTTCCGCGCGATCCACAGAGTCCGACCCGTGAATCAGGTTCATGCCCAGGTCGAGCGCCAGGTCACCTCGGATTGTTCCGGGCGCGGCCTTGAGGGGGTCGGTGCTACCCATGACGCTGCGCACCACCGTCACCGCTTCCCGCCCTTCCCAGATCATCGCGACCACGGGGCCCGAGGTAATGAACGCGATGAGTCCGTCGTAGAACGGCTTGCCCCGGTGTTCGGCGTAGTGCCGACCAGCCAGCTCGCGAGAGATTCGCATCATCTTCATGGCGACGAGCTTGAGTCCGCGCCGCTCGAGCCGCGCTACGATCCGGCCGATCAAACCGCGCTGCACGCCGTCGGGTTTGACCAGCACTAACGTCCGCTGCATGCCGCCTTACGGCCCGGCGGCGAACGTGGGCTTGGCGCCGAGGAAGCCGACGTCGCCCAGCGGCCAGATCCGGATTTCAGCTTTTCCGAGAATCGAATCGAGCGTGATCGGCCCGAAGGTTCGCGAATCGCTGGAATGGTTGCGATTGTCGCCCATGACGAAGTATTCATCAGGCGGGATCAGCTGATCCTGCCCTGAGGGTGGCCAGTTGTTATTGTAGGTCCATTTTTCCGGCAGATATGGCTCGTGCAGCACCTGTCCGTTGATGTACACCACGCTGTTCGCGATCCGGATTCGTTCGCCGGGCAGCGCGATAACGCGCTTAATGAAGTCGCGGCTTGCCTCGTCGGGTGGCTTGAACACGATGATGTCGCCCCGCTGTGGCGGATGAAGTTTGTATGAGATTTTTGAGGCGACCAGTAGATCGTTGTCGTGGAGCGTTGAGTACATGCTCGAGCCGAGGACATGGACGGTCTGCACTGCGTACTGGATGACAACGTAAAGTACGAGCGCGAGGAACACGATTTCAAGCGTGTCCCTGAGAAAAGACTTCTGGCGCGGGGATTGCGCCGGCGCCGGCGGTTGCGCCATCTGCGACTGCGCCATCCTTTAGCTGTTCAACTTCATCCGGGGCGATTCATTGTAAGCCGGAAGTCGCGACCTTCTTGTTGCTCAGGCGATCTGCTTGAGAAAGGGTGCTTCACTACGAAAGGGACCGATCACCGCCAGCTGCAGCGCCTGGCTGAACAGCTCCCGCGCAATCCGTCTCACGTCTTCGGCGGTAACGGCATCGATCTCCGCGACCGTTTCGTCGACATCCTGGATTTTCCCGGTCAGCGCCTCCTGGCCACCGTACCAGGTCGCCACCGAATTCGTGCTCTCCATCTGGAGAAGCAGGCGTCCCTTGTAGAACTCCTTGGCTTTCGTCAGCTCGGCGGCGTCGACCGGCTCGTCGCAAAGGCGACGCAATTGACCGACGATGGCACCGACCGCGCGTGCGGCCTGGCGCGGCTCGGTACCGGCGTAGACGCCCAGAACCCCGGTGTCGTACATCTTGTTGACGTAGGAATGGACGTCGTAGGCCAGGCCGAGCTTCTCCCGCACTTCGAGGAAGAGCCGGGAGCTCATCCCCTCGCCCAGCACGCAGTTCATGATGTCGATGACGTGGCGATCTTTGTCCATGTAGGAGGGTGCATGCACTCCGAGACAGACGTGCGCTTGTTCCGTCTTCTTCGACTTCAATAAGACGTTGGGCCGCTGTCCATTACCGATCGAGGGCAGGAATGCTGGTGGCGCGGCGCCGTTGCCACGTGGCTTGAGGTAGGGCTCGATGAGCCCGATCGCCTCGTCGTGCGTAACGGGTCCCGCGATCGTCACCACCAGGTTGCGCAGCAGGTAGTGCTCCTCCAGGTAACGCAGCAGGTCGTCGCGAGTCAGTGCCCGAACGGAGGCTTCGGTGCCCCCCACGTCTCGACCGAGGGGATGGTTCGGCCAGCTGATCTGTTCGAAGAGGCTGTGCACGTACTCCTGGGGCGAATCCTGGTACATGCGGAGCTCCTCGAGCACGACGAGTCGCTCCTTCTCCAACTCGGCTGGGTCGAGCAGCGGCGCGAAGAGCATGTCGCCCAGGACGTCCATAGCCAGTTTGGCCTTGTTCTTGGGGACGCGGGCCCAGTACATGGTGAGCTCCTTGTCGGTCGCGGCGTTCAAGACACCCCCAACGCCCTCGATCGCCTCGGCGATCTCTTTGGCGCCGCCGTAACGGGCCGATCCCTTGAAGAACATGTGTTCGAGGAAGTGGCTGATGCCGGCTTCCTGGTCGGTTTCGTAGCGAGAACCGACCTTGAACATGATCGCCATGGTGGTCGAGGGGCGGTCGGCCAGCTCCGTGGACACGACCCGGGCCCCGGTCGCCAGCGTGTTGAGACGATAAGCAGGAAGGGACTGGGGCACGACCTGAGTATATCGTAGGGGTGCCGGCGGATCGGCACATTTCGATAGCCGTCCGGCCGTATCTGTGAGCGCAAGGATATCGCCTAAGGTGTCAACGTGATGGGCCGTTCGGAATTCAGGGAAGGCCTGGAGCGGCTTATTCTGCGGGTGGAAGCCTGGAGTTACGCGGACTCGGACGCGGGTGCCGGCCAACCCACGGAACTGGCGCGGGCGCTGCAGTCGCTGGCCTCAATCGCCCCCAATCCCGCGCTCATGGCGGGGGTCCGCCGCGCTCAGGATGCGCTCGATGATGGCCTCTCAGCCGAGGCGCTGGCCGCCGCCCTGTACCGAGTGCGCACCGACCTGGATGCCGGGATGCCTCAGGACTCTTTGCCGCCCTCGTCGGGACGCCGCTCGCCAAAACGGGGACGGTCGCCGAACCGCGGGCGGTCGCCGTAGCGCGGCCGGTCACCGTATCCGGTTCCCTGACGCGACAGCGGCGGTGAAGGCGCCGGTGTCGGGCGCTCGACCGGCCGTCTCGTGGCGGTCACTCCGTCGGGAAGGATGGCCACCCGGCGATTTGGCTCTTCGCCCTGGCTCTCCGTGCGGATGCCCGGCTCCTTTTCGAGGGTAATGTGCACAATGCGTCGCTCGTAAGACTGCATCGGATCCATCATCACCCGCTCACCGGTTCGGCGCACCCGCTCAGCCAGGCGAAGCGCCATCTCCTTGACCGTCTCCTCGCGCCGGTTGCGATAGTGCTCAACGTCGACGACCAGGCGCCGGCGGTCGGCGCGCCCCTCGTTGAGGATCAGATTGACGACGGTCTGAAACGCCCGGAGGGTTTCACCTCGCCAACCGATCAAGAGTCCGAGGTTGTCGCCCGCAACATCGATCATCACCGGATCTTCAGTCTGCCTGATGAAGACCTGCGCTGAGATGCCCATCTTGTACAGCAGCTCGGCCACCACCTGCCGCGCCCTGACGGCATAGGTCTCGCGCACGGTCACCCGGACCCGGGCTTCCTGCGGGGTTTCGTCGAGCACCTCGACCTCGACGTTTTCGCGGGCTTCTTCCAGGTCTTCGAGGGCCTTCTCGACAGCCTCATCGACGGTCGTCGCAGTTGTCTCCACGCTGTTACTGGTCGTAGTCATGCGGCTTTCCCCCTACCAAGGCGCGGCGGGGAGAGTGACCCCCAGCCGGTAATGAAGTACTGCTGGCCGATGCTGAAGAGGTTGCTGACGACCCAGTACAGGGCCAGGGCGGCGGCGAACTGCAGTGAGATGAACCCGATGAACACCGGGAGGATCAACGTCATGTTCTGCGTCATGGCTGCCTGAGTGGAATCCTGCGTCGCCATGCCACCCGGCGGCGTCATCATCTTGGTCTGCACGAACGTCGTCAACCCGGCGAGGATGGGCAGCAGCACAGCGAGCGGGACGAACTGCCCTGCCTGCAGCGCCGTGTGATCGAGCGAAATGCCGAGGAACTTGAAATCGTGAATCGGTAGCGTCTGGTGCGCATCCCGGATCACATAAAAGAGCGCGATCAGGATAGGAGACTGGATCAGCGCGGGAAGACAACCGCTCATCTGGGCCAGCGGGTTGATGTTGTGCTCCTTGTAGAGCGCCATCGTTTCCTGGTTGAGCCGCTGCGGGTCCTTCTTGTACTTCTTGCGGACCGCTGCCAGCTGGGGGGCGATCCGGCGCTGCTCGGCCTGCACCCGGCGCGAGGTCGTCAGCTGGTACTGGAAGATCGGCGAAATGATGAGCTTGATGACGATCGTCAGCAGCACGATGGCGATGCCGAACGGTCCGATCGACTCCGCCAGCGAATTCCCGCTCAGGAAACTGAGGATCGTCTTCAGGACGGCATGGATCGGAACACCGATCACGGTCCACCAGAGCAGCCAGATCGGGTGCCAGAGCTGACCGATGGTATTCATGGCACCGGGTCCCAGCCGCCGGCGTGGAACGGGTGGCAGCGCGCGATCCGCCGCAGCGCCATGCCCCAGCCACGCCACCAGCCGTAGCGGGTGATGGCCTCGTAGCCATACTGGGAGCAGGTGGGGGTGAAGCGGCAGCCCGACACCAGACCGAAGACTGGGCCAAGCGTCACCCGGTAGACCCGGATGAGCGCGAGCGACGCCCCTGTCATTGCCCCCAGCTCTTCGCCCACAACATTTCTATCTCCTGGCGCAGCCGCGCGAATTCGGCATCGCTGGCCCTCGCCCGTGCCACGATTACAACGTCGCGGCCGCCCTTTGCCCGTGTTACCAGGGGTCGGACCAGCTCGCGCAACCGCCGCTTGATTCTATTCCGGACGACGGCGTTGCCGAGCTTCCGGCTGACGGCCAAGCCGACCCGCGGACGGCCAAGCTCATTATCGCTTACGAACACGGCAAGGTAGGCTGAAGCGGCTCGCCGGCCGGAGCGCAGGGTCCGATCGAAATCGGCTGAGCGCAGCAGCCGAGAGTGCCGCTTCAACGCCCAGAAGGGCGAGGTTACGCCGCGCGCCGGCTTGCCGTCGGCGTCAGTTGACGACGGCCCTTTCGACGGCGGGCTTTGATGACCTTGACGCCGCCCGGACTCGACATGCGGGCGCGGAATCCGTGGACTTTAACCCGCTGGCGCTTCTTTGGTTGGTGGGTACGCTTCATGGCAACGACTGGTTCCGGGCGCTAACAATAGCATGGCGATGCCGCGGTGCCACTTGCTGGCCTCGATCTGCCGGCAGCCGGCGCACCGGTGTGCGTACGGAATTTCGGATTGCGCGGCCAATAGGCATTTTGCTATTATTCCGCTGCCCTGGAGAGCTACGGCAAGTAATCTCAACAACTTATGCACATGAGGCTGGGGAGACCTCGATAGACTTCTCCACCGTTGTGGGAAGCTTGTGTATAAGTTAAGTCCCGGCTAACGCCGTCCATGGGCCCTGTTTCCGTCCGCGCGTGCGCCGCGCAGTCCGGCTCTGCTCTCCAACCAAGCGGTCGTATGTATAGGTATGGAGGAGCGTATGAACCCAGAGCAGATCTGGCAGGCGGCGCAGGAAGAACTTCGCTTCCAGCTCAGTAAGCCGAGTTACGAGACCTGGCTGAAGAATGCGTCGCTCGTCGGGCGCGAAAAGAATGACTTCAAAATCGGCGTGCCGACGAAGCTGGCCAAAGACTGGCTGGAGGACCGCTACTCCGCGATGATCAAGGAAACCCTGTCGGCGATCGTTTCCGGCGACGTCAGCGTGGCCTTTGAAGTCGTCCCCGGCCAGCCGGAGTCGCTGAGCCGCCGCTCGGCCATCGCCGTGGCGGAAGAGTCACCGCCCGAGGAAGAAGAGCCGGTGCTGGCCGAGGCTTCGCAGCTCAATCCGAAATTTCAGTTCCAGCATTTCGTGGTGGGCAACAACTCCCGCTTTGCCCATGCGGCCTGCCGCGCCGTGGCAGAAACGCCAGCGAAAGCGTACAACCCCCTGTTCCTCTACGGTGGCGTTGGTCTCGGCAAAACGCACCTGATGCATGCCATCGGTCATGCCGTGCTGGAGAAGCACCACCGCCGGCGGGTCGCATACGTGACCAGCGAAAAATTTATGAACGAGATGATCTCGTCCATCCAGGAAGGCCGGATGGTCGACTTCCGGACCCGCTATCGGACGGTTGACGTGCTGCTGGTCGACGACATCCAGTTCCTCGCCGGCAAGGATCGGACCCAGGAAGAGTTCTTCCATACCTTTAACTCCCTGCACGAGCTCAACCGTCAGATTGTGATCTCATCCGACCGGCCTCCCAAGGAGATCCCCACCCTCGAG
>VBEN01000038.1 GCA_005881175.1 Chloroflexota bacterium | reverse complement strand
CGTCAGGGCGTCGAGGAGAAAGGCCATCGGGATTGATCCCAGCGCGAGCAGGCGCCCGATGTCGCAAGCGATCATGATGGGTCGGCGCCGCAAGCGGTCGGCGTACACGCCGGCGACCAACCCGAGGGTGGGAAACGCCAGGAACTCGAGCGCCGAGAGCACGCCAACCTGAAAGGGACCGGCGTGGAGGGCCAGGATGGCCACGGTCGGAACCGCAAGCAAGGTCACCTGGCTCCCAAATTCGCTGACCGTTTCACCGGCCCAGAGCTTCAGGAAGTCGGGATAACGCCAGAGGCGACCGCGAAACACCGGGCGATTTTATCGAGAACGTAGACTCGTGGAAGCCTTATGCGCGACGACTCGACCTCGGTTCGCAACCTCGTCATCGGGATGCTGCTGGTTCCGGGCTGCAGCAGGTCGGAGGCGTAGTAATTCGGCTCTCCGGCCGTCCGCCTCGCGACATCATGATCGTCGGGCTGGCCGCCCTCAGCGTGCTGACGCCGTGGACGATCGCGGTCGACGTCGCCAACCTCCACCAGATTTTCGGGTGGACCAACCCGCTCGCCTGGCTGATGGCGCTTGGCCTGCTGACATCGGTCACCCAGAGCGCCCGACCGTATCACGGCTGGGGGCTCGTCGCTGCCGGCCTGGCGCTCGTCGGCTGGGTCGGATGGGCCGGCTTCGTCCTGACTACGCCCAGCTTCAGCAAATTCCCCTTTACCTTCGTGCCGGTTGACCTCCTCTCGACCGGGTGGTACGCGGGGCTGATCGGCTGGGTGATCGCCGTCGATGCCTTCGCCGCCCGGCGCGGCCGGGAGCCGAAGCTGGCTCAACCGAAGGATGTCTGGCCGCTGTCGCTTACGCCCGGGATGGGACTGGTCCGGCTCGGCTATGCCGGCCGCGGACGGCTATGGCTCGCCGCGGCGTTGCTGGCTGTGGCATTCATCGGCATCTCGGGTGTCAACGACAGCGAGTTCGCCTATTGGGCGCACTACAACACCACGCCACCGGACCGAGGCCGGCTCGACGTCGCGCTCGGTGCCGCGGCCCTGGCGCTAGTGCTCGTGGCAAGCTGGATCGACACCTGGCGCAGCCTGCGCCGGCGCGAGATCATGGGCGACTGGCTGGCCCGGGTTCGCCGCCGCTCGCAGAGCGAGTCCCGTTAGGACCCTGAGCCAGGGTTAGTTCAGGCGTAGTGACAGGCGGCCCACTGGCCAGCGGCGACCTCGCGCAGTGGTGGCTCGACCTCGGCGCAATAATCCGTCGCGATCGGGCAGCGGGTGCGGAAGTGACAACCCGACGGCGGGTTGGTCGGGCTCGGAATTTCGCCTTTGAGCACCGTCTGCTCACGCTTGATGGTTGGATCCGGGATCGGAATGACCGAGATCAGCGCCTTGGTGTAGGGGTGCCGCGGGGTGCGCAACAGTTGCTCGGCGGGCGCCAGTTCCACGATCTTGCCGAGGTACATGACGGCGATCCGATCGCTCACCTGCTCGACCACCGCCATGTTGTGCGCGACGAACAGGTAGGTGAGGTTGAACTCGTTCTGCAGGTCTTCTAGCAGATTCAGGATCTGCGACTGGATCGACACGTCCAGGGCGGAGACCGGCTCGTCGGCAATGATGAGTTTCGGCCGAAGCGCCAGCGCCCGGGCGATGCCGATGCGCTGCCGCTGGCCACCGCTGAACTCATGAGGAAACCGGCCGCGGTACTGGCCGCGCAGCCCAACGACCTCGAGCAGTTCGCTGACGATTCGCTCCCGCTCGCGGGTCGATCCGATGCCGTGGACGAGGAGGCCTTCCCCCACGATCTCCCCCACGGACATGCGCGGGTTCAGCGAACCGTACGGATCCTGGAAGATGATCTGCACCTCCCTCCGGATCTCGTTCAGCTCTTTTTTGTTCGCCTTGAAAATGCTCCGCCCCTCGAGAAACGCATCACCGGACGTGGGCGGGATCAGCCGCAAGATGGTGCGCGCCACGGTGGACTTACCCGAACCGGATTCACCGATCAGGCCGAGGGTCTCGCCCGGCTTGATGTCAAAGCTCACATCGTCGACCGCCTTGACGTTCGCCACGGTGGTCTGCAGCAACCCGCCCTTGATCGGGAAATACTTGACGAGGTGATCGACCTTGAGCAGGGCGCCGTTGGTATCGGGAGAAACCACGGCAGGCCGGTTCTTGCGCCCGATCATCAATACTGCCAGCACGCCACGAGGTGGTCCGCGCCGACGGCTTTCAATGGCGGAATCTCACTCTCGCTGCGCGGCGCCTTGACCGGGCACCGTGGTCGGAAGGCACACCCGGGCGGGAGGGCCAGCGGGTTCGGCACGCTGCCGGTGATGACGTGCAGCCGGTCCTGCTTTTTCCCCAGGCGTGGGATCGACGCCAGCAGTCCCTGCGTATAGGGATGCTTGGGGTTGGTGAACAATTCCATAGTCGTCGCCTGCTCAACGATCTGCCCCGCATACATGACGGCCACACTGTCGCACATTTCTGCGACCACCCCCAGGTCGTGCGTGATCAGCAGGATGGCCGATCCGAACTCCCCTTTGAGGTTTCGCATCAGTCTCAGGATCTGAGCCTGGATGGTGACGTCGAGCGCGGTCGTCGGCTCGTCGGCGATCAGGAGCTCGGGATTCGTGGACAGCGCCATCGCGATCATGACCCGCTGGCGCATCCCGCCGGAGAGTTCGTGCGGATACTGCTTGGCACGACGCTTGGGGTCCGAGATTCCGACCAGGCGTAAGACCTCGATCGCCCGGTCGAAGGCGGCCTTCGGCTCAACTTTCTGGTGCAATCGCACCGCTTCCGCGATCTGATCTCCGCAGGTGTAAACCGGGTTCAGGGCCGTCATCGGTTCCTGGAAGATCATCGAGACGTCATTGCCGCGCACGTCGCGCATCTCCTCTTCGGTGAGCGCGACCAGGTCTCGGTCCCGAAACCAGACGTGCCCGGCGGTGATCCGGCCATTTTTCTCCAGCAGCCGCATGATCGACAACGCCGTGATGCTCTTCCCCGAGCCGGACTCGCCGACCAGGCCGACGGTCGCCTTGGGGGGGATGGACAGGTTGACGCCGTCGACCGCTTTGACCGTGCCCCCGTGAACGTGAAACTGGGTATGGAGATCTTCTATTCGCAGGAGTTCGTTCAACGCTGCCGCGGATCGAGCGCGTCCCGGATTCCATCGCCGACGAGGTTGATGCAGAGCGCGGTGATGACCAGCGCGGTGGCGGGGAAGACGACGAGATAGGCCTGGTCGTCGAGCAGGTATTGCTCGAAGTTCTGCAGCATGTTGCCCCAGCTCGGCTCGGGCGGCGGAATGCTGTACCCGAGAAAACCGAGCGCGGCTTCCAGCAAGATGATGCCGGACACGCCCAGGGTCGCGGAAACGATGATCGGGGCGAGGGCATTCGGCAGGACGTGGCGGACGATGATTCGGGCGTTCGATGCCCCGAGCGCTCGAGCCGCCTGGACGAACTCCTGTTCTCGAAGCACCAGAAACTGGGCCCGCATCAATCGGCCAATCTCGTACCAGCCGGTGGCGGCGATGACGATGATGACGGTGGTGAGGCGGACACCGCCGGTCGCCGCCGTGACGGCGATGACGACGAGCAGGAAGGGCGCCGAGATGATGATGTCGGTGAAGCGCATCAACGCGTTGTCCAGCCAGCCCCCGTAGTAGCCCGCGAGCGCACCCAACGTTCCGCCGATGAGCAGGTAGCCCACCACGGCCAGCACCCCGACCATGATCGAGACCCGGGCACCGCGCAGCAGCCTGGCGAGCTCATCCCGACCGAGGTCGTCCGTGCCGAGCAGATGCTGGAGGTTCTGGAAGGGCGGCTTGAAGGGATGCCGGTAGTCCTGGACGCGATAGAGATCACCGGTGATGATGGGGACCACGATGGCGCTGAGGACGATGATGCCGAGGATGATCAGGGCGCCGGTTGCCACGCGGTGGTGCAAAAACCGAATGACGGCCAGCCGCCAGAAGCCGAGCTCAGGGGCACCGCCAAACTCGTCGGCCTTCGCCCCGGGCCGGGTAAGGTCACGCTCCTGCTGGACGGTGGTCTCGACCGAGAGCTGGTCCGGGACGGCACCGGGGACGCCCGCCGGGCCGATCGGGAGGGGGGGAACCTGCGCCATCAGTATCGGATCCTTGGATCGGCGATGGCGTAGGTCAGGTCGGCGATCAGATTGAAGAGGACCGTCCCGGCCGCGACCAGCATCACCACGCCAAGAATGACCGGGTAGTCCCGAGTGACTACCGCCTGGAAGGCGAGCTGTCCGGTCCCAGGCCAGCTGAAAATCCCTTCCGTGATGATGGCGCCGTTGACGATCTGTGGGATTGCGATGGCGACGAGGGTGATGATCGGCAGGATCGCGTTTCGCAGCGCGTGCTTGTAGTTGACTTTCTCGATCGACAGGCCCTTCGCCCGCGCCGTCCGGATGTAGTCCTGGTGCAGCACCTCCAGCATGCTGGCCCGCATGAAGCGGCTGAAGATCGCGATTTGCAGGATGGCAAGCGATGTCACCGGAAGGACCATGTGGTACAGGAGGTCGATGGGATCATCGACGCCACCGGTGTGCATGCCGAAGAGGGGGAACCCCCAGTGGAGCGGCGACTGTTTCAAGATCACCCCAAAGATGAGCAGCAGATAAATGCCAAGCACGAAGCTGGGAATCGACACGCCGATATAGGAGACCAGGGACGTGGTGATGTCGAGTTTGGAATACTGCCGGGTGGCGGCAAAGATGCCGAGTGGGATCCCGATCGCCAGCGCCACGAGTAGAGCAGCGCCGAGCAGCAGGATTGAGTTCGGCAATCGCTGGAGCAGCAATGTGGTGACCTTCTCGTTGTTGACGTAGGAGTCGCCGAGGTCGCCGTGGAGGAGCGCCCCCAGGTAGAGCACATACTGCTGGGGGATCGGATAGGAGTTTCCCTGTTCGTCGGTGAGGCCCAGCCGGTGAAGCCGCAAGTTGATCACCGACTGATGAATTCGCGGATTCTCGCCAACACTGATCGGGGCACCGGGCGTCACCCGGGTCAGGGTAAAGAACATGGCGGACATGACGAACAGGAGGAAGATTCCAATGGCGACCCGGCGGATGACATAGAAGGTCACGCCACTATCCTCTGACTCTGTTTAGCTTAGCGGTCAGCCCGGGGGCGGGGGGCGGCCCGGCCGCCTCCCCGCTTCAGCCCCGACGACTGCTACCTACTTACCGTTCTTCGAGTACCACTCGGCCGCTTTTGCGGGGTTGTTATTCGACTCGTAGTAGATGGTGTTATCGCCGGTCCCGGCCGAGACGTTGCCCACGTTGGTCGACCAGCCCATCGACGACACATCGGCCCAGAGCATATAGGTCTGGACGTCACCGCTGATGATCTTCTCGATCTTGTCGAAGATCGCCTTGCGGGCGGCCTTGGTTTCGGCATCGGTCGACTTGACGGTCTTCCGCTCCTGGTCGATCAGCGAGTCAAGTTCCGGATTTGAATAGCCGGTCCAGTTCTGCCCCTCGTGGTGCTCCGGCTGGAGCTGGCTGGAGTGGGCGGTGGTGTAGTCATCGGGGTCCAGGTACAGGCTGAACCCGGCGATGAACACGTCGAACTGGCCTTGCTGGATGGGTTTGTAGAACACCTTGAAGTCGGTTGGATCGGGTGTCAGCTGCATGCCGATCTGCTTCACCTGGTCAGCGATGATCTCAGCCGCCTTCAGCCGGTCGGGCTTGCCGGCGCGCACCCGGATCTTGCCCACGAATCGCTGCGTGCCCGATCCACTCGGGTTGGGCCGGGTCGCCACGCCGTCGGACCCGATGGTCCAGCCGGCCTGCTGCATCAGCTGCTTGGCCTTGTTGACGTCCACCGGATACTTGACCACCGCGTTGGCGTTGTAGGCCCAGGAAGCCGGGACGATGTCGCCCCAGAGGGGAGCGCCCGCGCCCTGCGTAGCGGCCTGCACGATCGAGGGCTTATCCAACGTATAGGCCAGCGCCTGGCGAGTCAACACGTTGTCGAAGATATGGCCCTTGCGGGTGTTCATCCGGAAGTCGATGTATCCCAGGTCCTGATAGGTATGAACCTGCACGTTGCTCGACTGCTTGGCCTTGCTGATTCCACCGGCACCCGCCTCGCCCAGTGATGGGTGCCAGGCAACATCGCCGTTGATCAGCGCGTTGGCGGCGGCGGTGGCGTCGGTGATGACCTTGGCGATCACTTTGTCGTAGTGAGGCCGCCCGTTGTAGTAGTTCGGGTTGGCCGAAAGGTCGAACTCTTGTCCGGGGGTCCATTTGTCCAACTTGTAAGGACCGCCGCTCACCGGCATGGTCTTCGAGACCGGGTCATTCCGGATCTTTGCCGGATCGAGCTTCCCGTAGACCGAGGCTGGCGCGACATAGCCGAAGAGATTCAGCGCCAGGAAGGGAGCAAAGGGCTCGGTCAGCGTGTACTTGACCGTATTGGCGTCGACCTTCTCGATCGTCTTCAGCTTGCTCCAGTCGTACGTGTAATCGGTATCAAGCTTCGGGTCGGCCTGGATTTTCTGGGTTGCGAGCACATCGTCGGCGGTGATCGCGGTTCCATCGCTCCACTTGGCATTCTTCTTGAGCTTCACGGTCCACACCAGGCTGTCGCTCGAGACCGAGGGCATACCATCGGCAAGGTCCGGGATGATATTGAGGTTCTTGTCGGCCGAGTAGAGGTTGGGAAGGAGGAACGAAAGAACACGATAGTCAGGAACAGTCGACATGACGAACGGATTGAGGGTGTCGACGTCGGAGTCGAGCGCCCAGATCAACGTGCCGCCATTCTTTGCCGTGCTCGTTGATGGCGCCGGGTTGCCGCAGGCGGCCACCAGCACCGCGATCGTGGCGGCTAGTGTTGAGACTCGCCACCGTTTCGACTTAGCGATTGATCCGTCCATTACGTCAATTACCTCCCTTCCAGGGCAATGATGGGTCGCCGTCCAGCCTCGAGCTGGCGCCGAATCGCCGTAATCATGCACCATGCGATGTCAATTCATCAAGAAAAAGCTCCAAATATTAGCCTCTATTAGAGGCAGGCCCCCAACTGTTGGCCTCTATTAGGAGCCGGCCGCTTTTTCCGGTTCGGACCAGCCGTAGGGTCCGGCCGCCGTCGCCGAGTACTCCGTCGCCTCGGCATGGTTGGCGATGGCGGCGTGGTAGAGGCGGACATACTTGTCCGCGGAGTTCGCCCAGCTGACGTCGGTCGACATCGCGTTGGCCTGCAACCGGCGCCACAGCGCCGGCTGGCGAAAGGTCTCCAGCGCCCGAACCACCTGGGCATACAGGTCCCAGTGGTCGTAGGCGCTGAAGACGAACCCGTTGCCGGTCTGCTTGACCGGGTCCCAGTCCGCAATCGTGTCCGCCAGGCCGCCGGTGGCCCGCACGATCGGAATTGTTCCGTAGCGAAGACTGATCAGCTGACCGAGACCACAGGGCTCGAAGCGCGAGGGCATCAGGAACAGGTCCGAGCCGGCGTAGATGTGCTGGGCCAGCACCGGCTTGAAGCCGATGGTCGCCGCCACCTTCCGCGGGTTGTCGCGGGCGTTGGCCCGGAACATCTCCTCGTAGCGGGCGTCGCCGGCACCCAGCACGATGAGCTGGAGGTTCAGTCGCATCAATCCCCACATGATGTTGGCGATCAGGTCGAGTCCCTTCTGGTCGTACAGACGAGAGATCAGGCCGATGACGGGGATGGCGGGATCCTGCGGCAGCCCGACTTCTTTCTGCAGGGCCAGCTTGTTGTCGACCTTTTTCTCAGTGGTGTTGGTGTCATAGCGGGTCGCGATCGAGGCATCGGTCAGCGGGTTGAAGACCTCGTAGTCGATGCCGTTGATGATCCCGTGCAGCTTGCCGCGGAACACTCGCAGGAGCGGATCCATTTTCTCGCCGTATTCCGGCGTGAGAATCTCTTCCGCGTAACGGTTGCTGACGGTGTTGACGACGTCGGAGAAAAAGAGTCCCCGGCCGAGCAGGTTGACGATGTCGTCGAGACCCGGGATGCCCGCCTTGATCAGGCCCCACGGGTCGAGATCCGCCAGGTGGAGCGTGCCGTAGCCGAAGACGCCCTGAAACGCGAGGTTGTGGATCGTAAGCACGGTGGCGATGTCCGCGTAAAAGGGTTCGCTGGCATAAAGCCGGGCCAGCATATTGGGAATCACCGCGGTGTGCCAATCGTTGACATGGATCACGTCCGGTTGAAATCCGATTGGGCGCAGCATCTCGAGCGCGGCCCGACTGAAAAAGATGAACCGGGCGTCGTCGTCCCAGAAACCGTACATGCCCTCGCGGCCGAAGAATTGCTGGTTTTCGATGAAATAGATGGGCACGCTCTCGCCGATCCGTCCCTCGAGCACATCGGCGTTGACCGGCTGATGGGCTAACGGCACTCCCATGTTGCTCACCACTCGACGCAGGCCGTACTTTTCCACGTCGATGCTGCCGTAACGCGGCATCACCACCCGAACGTCGTGGCCCATCGCGCGCAAGGCTTTGGGCAGCGCGCCGGCCACGTCGGCCAGGCCTCCGACCTTGGCGAATGGCGCCACCTCGGCCGAGACAACGAGGATTTTCAGCGGCTGGTTGGCCCGGCCGTGGGAGACGTCCCCTGGGACCCGGACCGCGATCGAGCCGGTGGGCGGCAGCTGCTCCACGGGCTTGCCATCTTCATAGGCGAGGGCCACCATCTCGAGCCGCTCGCCCGGATCCGGGCCGAGTGCGTCGAATGGAAGCGCGAAGGCCAGCGCCTCATCGGAGCTTGCCCGGCCCGTCCAGCGTGGCGGGGCGCCGGCCGCTTGCGTCATCTCGCGCAACTCGAGCTGGAAGTCGCCACCGTCGCGCCGCGCCTTCAGGCGATAGGCCGGTTCGAAGCCGAAATCGCCCTGGCCCGCCCGTTTCGGTGGCCCGGCCGTGCCCCTGTTGTCATCCCGGCGCCGCCCCGGACTCGCCGAGAAGAGGATCTCGAGTTCGACCGCTCGCGCCGCCCGCTCGCCACCAAGCAGGTCGAACCGCAGATAAAGGTTGTGGTCGTCGTGACCGAACCAGATCCGCCGGATGGCGCCTTTCGGCGGATGCATCGCCCCGAATAGCGCCGTGACGTCCACATAGCCGCCGGCGCTCCATTCGTCATGATCGATGACGCCGTTGAGCTTGGGCGTGATCTTGCGGTCCGGCCGCTTGGAGGCCGAGCTCTCGGCTTCCTTCACGATCGGCTGGTAGAGGCTGGCCGGCGGAGATTGCTGACACGACATATAGATGTTGCGAAGGTGGAGCCGGAACAGGCTGTCCCAGATCTGGTCCATCCCCGAATCGTGCGACCGGCCGAACCACCAGAACCAGTCGCTGCCTTCGGCGATCAGCACTTCGCGGCGCGCGGCCGGGAGCTCGGCCACGGCATCAGCCTGACGCTCGCGCTCGCTCAAGAAGTCGCGAGCCTCAGCCAGGAGTTCCCAGGCCACGTTGTGCTCCTGGTCCCCAACCCAGGTGTCGAAGTTGGCGTTGATCCAGGATCCCGGATGAATGCCGGCGAGCGATCGGTGCGTTGGAAACTCCGCCAGGAATTCCGACACGGTCACGGTCTTCACGTCCGGGTCATGGCTAAGCCGGCTGTAGAGCGAATGCAGGAAGTCGTTGCCGTTCCCTTCATAGAAATCCCAGCAGTTTTCACCGTCCAGCGCAATCACGGCGAGCAGCGGCGCATCCTGCTGGCGCCGCTGGATGCCGTGCAGGCGATCGATGAGGTCTTTCGCCGCCTCGTCGGGTGCGGAATTCTGGTACTCGAACCCGATGGCGTTGGAGAGCCGGCCGTCGCGAAATACCAGCTGGATGGGCGGGCCGCTGGTCTGCACCCGATAGGGCGCATACAGCAGCTCCGGTTGCATCAGCTGGCCGTCGCCATCCCGATTGATGGGATTGCCCGACGAACGGGCAAGAATGCCCTCATCGCTGAGCATCCATTCGAGACCCTGCTCGGCGGCGAGCCGGGCCACCTCGTCGGAGACCGCCGCCTCGGGCGGCCAGATGCCACGAGGCCGAGTCCCGAAGCGACGGGTGTGGGCTTCGACGCCGAGGCGCAACTGCTCCGCGGCATCCTGGGGATGCGCAAACAGTCGGCGCGGCATGGCCAGGTCGGGCCGCGCCACGCGGGCGATCCCCAGGTCGGCGATCAGCGGAAGGATGGGATGGTAATACGGGCTGGTGACAAGCTCGGCCTGGCCGCGGTCTTGCAGCTCGCGGTATTTTGGCAGGACCTTCCGCAGCAGATCGAAGTGGACGTTGAAGATGGGCTCCTTGTCATCCTCGGAAAAATCCCGGCCCTTTCTGACCAGTTCCGCGATCTGGGCATCAGCTGCCATGACTTCGGGGCCGATCCACGAGAGGTTGAACCACACCTGCAGATCGCGGAGCTCGGCGTCGGAGAACAGTTTCGCCAGGTCGTCGGCGGCGCGCGGCCAGGCCTGCTCTCGCTTGCGGGTGAGGTCCAGGTAGCGAGGATACTGGCGGACGCGCCGGATCTGGCTCGATTCGGTCATCCAGCGGGCGATGAAGGCACGCTCATCGATGGTCAGCTCCGAGACCGGCCGACGGGCGAGGTCCAGGTAGACGTCCGCAAACCGGCCATCGACATAGTCCTCAATCTGGGCCACCAGCGCGGGGACCAGGTTGAACGTCTGCTTGATCGACGGGTAGCCGTCGAGCAATGCCGGCATCTTGTAGTAGTCCTTCGCGCAGCGTAGCCGCACCCAGGGCAAAAGGAAGCTGTTCTGCAGGTCATCCTTGTAGTACGGCTGGTGCATGTGCCAGATGAAAGCCACATGCAGGGGTCGCGTCACGGGGAAAAAGTCTATCTAACCGACCGCTCGTTTTTGCGGTTCGGGCAACACGGCGTGGTAGACGTATCGCAGCCGGGGCGAGTACTCGAGGTTGATCCGGTCACCAGGACTGAGGCGCGCAAAGGTCGCATGGTCGACACGGAACGACTCGGCCCACAGCCGCTTTGCCATCGCCCGGTCGCCGGCCTGCACGGCGATCCGATAGGTGCGTCCGAAGACGCCTGCGTCGCGCCGCATCCCAACCACCAGCCCGACCATTGACGATCGCCGCGCCGCAATGTCCATCACGGCGCGGACCAGGACCGAGAGGCCGAGAGGGATCAGGACGGTGGAGACGGCAAGAGTGAAGACCATCATCGTGGTCCAGATGGAGTTGACGGGGCGAAATACCGATTCGACGAGCCGCGGGCTGACCGCCACGGCGGCCGCACATCCCAGCGCGACGGAGGCGAGCCCGCCGATGGCTGCCAGGCGGGGTGGCTCGCCCAGGCTGATCGACCATAGATGCCACTTCACCCTCGGCCGCATCGGCCGGCCATCGGGGCCGACGGCGATCATCAGATGTCCCCAGGGCAGCGCGCCATGCGCCAGGCGCAGGATCAATAGAGAACCCAACGCCACGGCGACCAGTGACAGGTCGATGACGGCCGGCAAGGGAGGCACGGGAAAGGAAGGCACCCCTGCGGTATAACCGGGCCGCCGTATGCGACCTTGCAGCACCCGAATACGGATCGTATTCAGAACGATGACGGCCTGGCCGCGAACCGGCTGGCCGGGACGGCTGGCCCCTGATAGCCGCGCACCGGCTCAGGAGGTCGTGCCGCCCGGGCGGGCTCCCGTGTACTGGCGAATCTTTTCGCGCAGTTTCGGCAGCGGGTCGGTCTTGAGGAAATACTCATCACAGCCGGCCCGCTTCGCCTCTTCCGGCGTCGCCATCCCTGCCGTGTAGACGATCACCTTGATGTCCGGGGAGTACTTGCTCGCCCGGATTCGCCGGCAGAGTTGCAGCCCGTCGATACCAGGCATCTGGATGTCCGCGACCACAACGGAGGGCTGGAACTCGATGCACGCCCTCCAGGCTTCGTGGCCATCCCTGGCTTCCAGCACCTCATGACCATCGAGCTCGAGGAGGGTGCGAAGCATGGTCCGCACGTCGAGGTCGTCGTCGGCGACCAGCACCGGCGGGAGGTCGCTTACGGGTTGGGGGGCCGGGACACCGCCCTCACGGAGTCCCCGCATCACCATTCCTCAAGGATTCTATGTTGGCTGAGTATCAGCAGGCAAGGGTTCGTCGTATTCGGGTTTTCCGCGCGTAACGATGTGCGTCACCCGATAGCCGCGCGCCACCATTTGACGCGCGATAAACCGCCGGTGGCAGCGAAACCAGACGATTTCCGCGCACATGATCACCGTCGTCCCACGGGCGACCAAACGTTCGAGGCGGTCCAGCCCCGCGACAAACGTGGACGTGGCCATGTAAGCCTGGTAGCCGCCTTTGCGAAACCCACCCAGGTCCTCATCCCAGACATAGGCGATACCACGACGGGGCAGCTCCGCGGCGAGCACATCCTGGTTTACCTGCGGGTTTGCGCGTGACCGCGGATAGTGGCGGATGTCGACCAGCTGGACGATGCCGTAGTCCTTCAGCAGATCAACAAGCTCATCCAGGGTTCGGGTCGAGTGCCCGACCGTGAAGAGCCGGGGCGCGCTGAGGGCTCTGGGCGTATCGCCGCTAGACGTACTCGTCCATAGCGCGGAGAAAATTCACGTACACGCGCTGTTGCTCTCGCAGGATGCCCAGCGCGCCAAGCTCCCACCACTCGTCCGGCGTGAAGTACGCAGACACCTCTGCCTGGCTGCCGGCCTTTGAGAACCACTGGATCAGGTGCAGGTTGTCCGACTGCAACAGCCACATGGCGATGTCGATCAGATGCGGGTGTTTGGTCAGCCGGGCTTTGTTGTAGATGTGATGCATCAGGCGGAAAATCCCCTGCTGAGCCTCATTGCCCAAAAAGAAATCCATCCCACCATCGCCGGCCCAAGTGCAGCCATATTCGGGCAGCGGCATCTCATGTGCGTTCGTGAAGGCACCGATCGCCTCCGACGGGGTGAGGTAGCGCATCTTGTTCTTGACGAAGTCGGCATGGAGTGCGTGCATGAAGGGGAAGATGCCGGAGTCGGCGCGATGGTGTTCGCCGAAGGTTTCGAAGTCCCAGGCGAGAAAGACGAACTCACCCATCGCCCGCCGCACCCAGCTGGCATAGGTGTCGGCCATCAGCGGCCACCCGTTCCACTCCCGGTTGCTGAACCGGTAGCCGACATCGTCACTCAATTCGTAGTGGCGGGTGAACAGCCGCATCTCCTCATTGGGGTAGCGATAGAGGTGGGTCGGTTCGCGCCAGCCCATCACCCAGGGCCGTCCGTCCATGACGGCACCCTTGAATCCGCTCAGCTGGAGCTGGAAATAAACATCGTTCGACATGAACATCTCGGTTGTGTCGGTGATGGCGATCCGTTTCTGGAAGGTCTCCTCGAGCTGCGCTTTGCCCCACGCCATCCGCTCCGCAAAGGCGGCGATATCGAGGTAGAAGATGAACGAGTGATATGGCTCGACCGCGACCAGCTCGACGTTCTCGTGGCTGACCAGTTTCTGGAAGCCGGCCAGCACATCGGGTGAGAAGCGCCGCATCTGCAGCAGCAGCGATACGGAGAAGCCCAGCGAGATCTTCATTCCCTTGTCCACCAGTGACTGGAAGAGCTCGGTGGCGGGCCGGTAGCAGTACTTCGCCACCTTGTCGAAGTAACGCCGGTCCATTTGCTCATCGAAGATCAGCGCATCCATCTTTTCGGGCGGCGTGCCCCGGGCGATCAGCTGAGCCGGTAGCCGCACCCGGCGCGGCTGGTGGGCGACCATATAGATGACCATGGCGTTCGGCATTCGCTCTATCCTCTCAAAGCCCCGCTATCAATATCAGGCGGGAGCTTGAGGCCCTGCTTGATCGCTACGAACTCGAGCCGCTGCAAGAGGATGTCGATCACACGCTGCCAGGTGTAATCGCGCGCCGTCCGCTGGGCGGCGATCCGCAGATTTCGGGCGGTGTCCGGATGCTCCGCCAGGTGGGTGACGTAGGCGACGATTTCCGCCGCGTCCTCCGTCTCGATGACGATCGCGTTCTTGAAGGGTTCGGCATACTCCTCCCCGGTCGCCCCGACGAACGCGACCCCGCCCGAGGCCATCGCCTCCAGGCCCACCAGACCGAACGGTTCATGACCGCTGTTCGCCAGGGTGGCGGTGGCGGACGCGTAGAGCACCGGCAGGAGATCGTCCGGCAAGAACGCGGTGACGTTCCACAGGTCGGCGTCGGCATGCTCCTTCAGGGTCCGGGTCAGGCCGGCAACGTCCTCGATTGGCGTCGACAGCCGCGCCACTCGCAGTCCGCGCTGGGCGGCGAAGTCCAGCACCTCACCGCCGAAGGGCTCCAGCCCGCCGCGCATCAGCAGCCGGGCCGGCACGCCGCGCTCCTTCAGCTGAGCCACCGCCGCGATCGCCTGGTGCCATCGTTTATCAGGGCTGAAGCGCCCGATCTTGAAGAGAAAGGCCGGGGCGTTCACGGCTGCCCGCACCGCGCGCACCTGCGCCTGGCTCACCCTGGCCATCATCGACCCCGGGATGCCGTTCGGCACCACGATCGGGTTCACGCCCCAGCGCCACATGATGTGCTTCATGTAGCGGCTGACCGTCATCAGGGTGCAGGTAAAGGCGAGCTGCGACCAGTTGATGCGGTGAAACGCGAAATGATTGTTGGCGTTCCAGAGCAGCAGGCACCGGTCGCGCAACCCGGCGTAATAGAGCGCGTCGGAGACCAATGTCATGGCGTGGGCGATATGCCACTCTTCACCGAGAACGACGACGGTGTTGCCGCGCGCGATCGCCGGCTTGATGAAATCGTTGACCAGCGCATCCGGAAGGCTGCGATTGAGGTCCGCCACCTTGTCGTCCTCGCCGTCGTAGACCCCCACCGGGTGATAGCGGCTGATCCATTGGCTCCAGCGATGGATGAAGAGCCGTTGGTCCAGCATGGTTTCATCCGTCGGGAGGGCGGGATCGCCCACAAAAAACAGGTGTGTCTGATAGCCGCGCTCGGCGAGCGCACGGGAGAGCTCCTTCACCCTGACCCCCAGCCCGCCGGCCTGGGAGTAGACGTCAGGGCCTTCGAAGGAAAGCAGGATGAAGGTGGTCTTCAGGGGCTCGAGCATCAGGCGACCCGCGTTCCGAGCAGCTGCAAGGCGAAGGCATGGATCGTCGAGGAGAGCGAGGCCAGCAGCGTGGTGCGCGAATCCAGCCGAACCGACACGGCGTCGACCGGGCGGCCATCGAAATCGGTTGCCATGCCGCCCGCCTCCCGCAGGATCAGCAGCGGCCCGGCGAGATCGAAGGCGCGCACCGGGGCCGGCGTCAGCTGCAAAGCGACGCCACCGGCCGCCGTATGGCAGAGGTTCAACGCGGCCGAGCCGAGTTGGCGGACCTTCTCGGCTTTCGCCAGGATTGCTGCCGCCCGCCCTCTGGGGTCGGCGCCGGTCGGCGCATCGATCTGGACCAGGGGGATGGAGCGGCCGTCGAAGGCCGGGACCGGCGGGTGGAGCGGCTCACCCTGGTGAAAGGCGCCCCCGCCCGCGAACGCATGGAACTCCTCGCCGCTCACCAGATTCTGCACGTAGCCGAGCCGAACATCCCGAAATCGGTCACCCTCCGTGACGGCCAGTACGACGGCATAGTATGGCAGCCCCATCTTGGCGTTGACGCTGCCGTCCAGGGGGTCGACCAGCACCAGCGGCGAACCGCCGAAGTCTCGCTCGCCCAGCTCCTCCGAGATCAGCCGGAAGCGAAAACCGCTGCGATAGGCTTGCTCCAGGTGGCGCAGCACGATCTCTTCAGCGAGCCGATCCAGGTAAATCGTCTGATCGCCGCCGGCGCCGAGGCCGACCACCTCGCGGGCCTTCGCCGTGCCGGCCAGCGGCGCAACGGCGGCGCGCACCTCCGCGGCAATGGCACGGAGGATGGGAAGCCAATCTTGTGAGGTCACTCAGTGAGGCGGCCGGCAGGCCGAGTCGATATCCTACCCCAAGCCCGGCTGTTCCACAGCGGCCGGCGGAGCGGTTTGCGCCCTGGCTGAGCCTGCTATTGCTCGCCCTGCTGGTGAAAGTCCTGCTCGTCAGCCTGACGCTGATCGAGTTCGGGGCAAGCCCCGACCCGCTGACCGTCCTCGGCCAGGCCTGGGATCAGTGGGATGCCCAGCACTACCTTTATCTCGCCACCCAGGGTTACGCCGCCACCGGCGACGCCCGCAACCTGATCGCCTTCTTCCCGCTGTACCCGGCGCTGATCGGAGTGCTGGCTGCCGCCGGACTGCCGGCCCGCACCGCGGCGCTGCTGATCAGTAACGTCGCCGGGGTGGTGGCGGCGATCCTTCTTTATGAGATCGCCCGGCACGATGGGCGTGAGCGGGCGGCCTTTCGGGCGGCCGCCTTCTTTACCGTCTTCCCCACCGCGTATTTCCTCCTCGTCGGCTACACGGAGGCTCTCTTCTGCGCGCTCGCGTTCGGCTGCGTGCTGGCGGCCCGGCGGCAGCGCTGGCTGGCGGCCGGGATGCTCGGCGGGCTATCGGCGGCGGCCCGCCTGACCGGGCTGGCCCTGCTCCCCTTCTTGCTGATCGAGCTCTATGCGGCGCGCCACGTCCTGCACGGCGTCTGGCGAGCGATCGTCTCGCCGCTGCTGATCTTGCTCGGCTTGGTCAGCTACCTCGTTACGAACCTCATCGTGCTTTCTGACCCGTTCGCCTTCCTCACGGTGCAGCGCCAGCACTGGTCGCATTCGCTCGCCGCCCCCTGGGTGGGTTTTTTGGACGCCGTCCGGGGACTCACCTGGAGAGTGCCCTGGGAGCGGCTCACCGTTGGCGGCGGAGAGATTGCAGGGGGGATCGCCGCCTACGCGACCGTCATCCTGAGCTGGCTGCGCCTGCGCCCTTCCGATGCCGTGTACGCCACCGCCGTGACCGTCATGGTCACGTTCCTGCCGTTCTGGTTGAGCATTCCCCGCTATCTGCTCAGCATGTACCCGCTCTTCCTGCTCGCCGGACGCATCCGGAGCGGGTGGATCTACGTCCCGATGCTCGGACTCTCCTTCATCGCCCTGATCATCTTCGGACTGGCCTTCAGCCGAGGTTACTGGGCTTTCTAATGGATCAGATGCGTCAAAACCGTGCTCACGATCACGTAGATCACGTAACCAACCAGGATCTGGAGGAAGGTCAGATCGAAGTGCACGCCCATGATGCCTTGCAGGACGGCGAACGACAGCCCGAAGAGCAGCGCGTTGAGGATGATCACGAACAACCCCAGGGTCAGGACCGTCACCGGTAACGTCAGGATGAGAAGGACAGGACGGATGATGGCGTTCACCAGCGCCAGGATCACCGCCATGATGATGGCCGCGCCGAGGATGCTCTGGTGAACGTGCCAGATGAAATAGAAGACGAACAGGAGGGCGACGACGTGGATCAGGAAGCGCGTCAGCACGCGTGCATTGTAGCCACGGTTCGAGGTCAGCGCGGCGGCGGCACGGCGTAGATCTGGTAGTTCGCGGTATGCAGCGCCAGCTGGAACCCGGCGTTGAAGTAGTCGACGTTGGCGTGGAGGGTGCTGCGCTCATCCGGGCCGATCACCACGTAGGCGACGTGATACCGGTGGAGCAGCTCGAGCGCGGCCGCATCTCCGCTGTAGATTCGGGAGAGATCGGCCTCCCGCTGGTTGTAGTTGATGCCATAGCTCCAGAGCCATCCCGGGTAGCTCATCAACACCGAGCGTCCGGCGAGATCCGCAATCGGATTGTTCGGCTGCTCCCCGGTGACGAATACCGCTTTGGCTGGCGTCAGCCGGCGCACGTCGGCCGCCAGCTGTACTTCCTCAGCGGTGAACCAGACATAGGACGGCCCTTGCGGCGGAAGGAACTGCATGAGCGAGAGCACGCCGGAGGCCACCAGGCTCAGCCAGATCACGCTCGCGCCAATGGCACCGAACGCCTGGCTCCGCCAGAACCGGACCAGCATGGCGCCCACCGCCACGGCGCTGGCCAGATACCAGAAGACGAGCAGCTTGCTGTTGTCCCAATCCCAGGGCTGGAACTTGACCAGGTTGGCGACGATGAAGACCAGGCTGAACGGGGCGATCAGCAGTCGCGCCCGGCCTCGCAGCGCCAGCGGGCTCAGCAGGGCGAGCAACAGTAGCGGGATGAAAAGCCCGGTGTTCTTGATCCAGAACCACGCTGGAACGTCGGCCCCCGACATCCACCCGATCAGCCAGCGCGGGTACTGGTGCTCGGGCGGGGCGCCGGGATCGCCCGGCACCGCCATCAGCAGGCGTGGCACGGCGAGCAGGAGCATGACCGCAAAGAACCCGATCCACGCCGGCCGCGGAAAGAGAAGCGCCCAGCATGCGGCGACGATACCCACGACCACCAGGCTGTGGACGTGAAAGAGCGGCAAGAGCCCGGCGAGCGTCCCGCCGACCAGAAAGGCCACCGCTTCGGCGTTGAGCGTCCACCGCCGCCATGACTGCCGGACCGCCGCCACCGTCTCGGGCCAATCGAAGAACGGCGTATGCAGCAATGGCGGGGTCACCAGCAGCAGCACCACCATGACGATGGCCGCCCCGAAGACGAACGATCGCTGCGGGAGGTAGTAGGAAAGGATCGGGTTGTACCACTGAATGTTGACCGGGGGATCGAACCGGTCGTAGGTGCGCGGGATATGGAGCAGGGTCGTGATCAGCCCCGCGCGCGCCGCATCGCCGAAAAAGAACCAGAAGCCGAGTCCGCCGCCAAGCAGCGTCAACGTCACGGCGATCACGCCCGCCGCGATGCCGCCGGTCAGCCGGCGCGCCCAGAGGATGAGCCCGCTGAGCGCCAGCACGGTCATCGCCCAGCTCGGCCAGATCAGCGCGGCCGGGATGCTCCAGCCGCCGCCTACCAGCAGAGCGCTGGCGAAGTCCGGCGCAAACGGGTAGCGGAAGGGTGTCCCGGCGAAAATCGGATTCTGCGGCGGCAGGTTGTGGCCGTAGATAAAGGCGGTCGTGTAGCTGGCATGGAACGACCAGTCCGACCAGGTGTTGTTGTACTGCGCCAGCCAGGCGTCGGGCATGACCTCCACGGCGCGGATGAAGAGGAATCCCATGAGCAGCGCCAGCACCGCGACCGCCGTTGGCAGGGGCCATGTCCTGGGAATGAACGCCATCCCGACCTTCGGCACCTGCCGCGCCAGGAGATAACCCCCGGCCAGAAGTCCCAGGCTGGTGAGCAGCAGCACGAGCGCTGTGCTGACGCCGATGACCAGCGCCAGCCCGTAGCCGACCATGCTCAGCCCCACGATCGCCAGCACCATCCCGATCACCAGTCGCTCCCCTCCCGTCAACCAGGATGGCAACCAGGACGCGAGGCCCAGTCCGAGGACCAGGGAGCCGCTAACGAGCGCTAGCCCGGAGAGGTCCAGTAGCAAAGACACCAGTTGGGCCAGGGCTTGACGAACGCGAACCAGACGTGGCTGTTCAACGCATCCGCCGTGAGCGGCAGACCGGTCCACAACGGATAGAAGTAGAGGAAGAACCCGATCACCATCACCAGGTAGGCGTACGCCGGCACCGCACCGCTCAGGCGGAGCGCGACACCCGGCACCGTCCCGGAAAGCGACCGCAGATAGGTCAGCGCCAGCGCCAGCGCCAGGAACATCGCGGGCAGGCCGCCGAGCATGTGATAGAGGAACAGGCCGCGGGGCACCAGCGAAAGTGGCAGCCAGGCGCTGATGAAGGCGACCAGGATAAAGATTGACGCATACAACCGCTGGTCGAGCGGACCTGCCGGATCGCGTCGCTCAGCATCGATGGAGTCCAGATCATGCCGCGACCGGTAGCCCTGGATCAGGCTAGGAAGTCCGATGGCGATCCCGACCATTGAAACCGTCGCCGCCCACCAGATCAGCGGATTGCCCAGGTTGAAGATCTCGGCCACCAGGGCGGAACCGGTGGACTGGTCGATGCCGAGTTTGTTACCGGTGTAGTAATAGACGACCGGTCGGAAGTCGAGCGGCCAGGACCACCAGGGGCTGTAGAAGATATGGTCGGCCTTCAGGTTGATGTGGTAGAGCCACGTCTGCCGATGCCATTCCGCGATCTCCCTCCAGACGGCGCCGGGACTGACATGGAGGGGCATAAAGGACAGGGCGGGCTGAGGCAGGTTCGTGATGCCATGCGTGATCGTCACGTATCGAGTGAAGCTCAAGCCGTAGACGATGGCCGGCAGCAGAGCCAGGCTGAGAAGCGCAATGCCACCGGTCGCGCCGTCGTACCGAGTCCAGCGGAGGACGAGTCGCAGCGCGAGAATCACGATGATCGTGGCGTACGCGGCGAGGGTCGTCCATTTGGCGCCGATCGCCAGGCCAAGCGTGATCCCGGTGAGAACGATCATCCACCGCCGCCGCGCGACCGTGTCGGCATTGAGATGCAGGTGGAACAGGAGGTAAGCGAGCACCACCAGCGTGATCGGGATGATGTCGATCACCGCCGTCCTCGACTCGACGAACGTCAGCCCGTCAAATGCCGTGAGCACACCGGCCGCGATCGCGAAAAAGCGCACGGCGAGCAGCTGCCGGGCCAGCAGGTACATCAGCGGGATCAGCGCGGTGCCGAAGAGCGCGGGCATGAAGCGCCAGCCGAAGGAGTTGAAGCCGAAGAGCTTGATGCCGATGGCGATGATGAGCTTGGCGAGCGGCGGCTCGGGATCAAAATAGTCCTTGCCCAGCAGGTCGTCGTGAGCGTCGTTCGCAAAATACAGTTCGTCGAAGATAAAGGGCGAGTTGGGCGCGATGTCGTTTGGCTTGCCCAGCCCGGTGAGTGACGGGTCCTGGTAGTTGTGGCCAATGCCCCAGGCGGTGATCGGCGCCGACGAGCCGGGATGAGCAAAAATATCGAGGAAGAACGGGCTGCCGAACCGAAGCACGCCCGCCACCAGCGTGAGGGCGATCAGCCAGTAGAGATCGTGCCGGTCGATTCGCCACCATCCGCGAGCCCGCGCGACGGCGCGCGAGCGAGGAACCGTGCTCGCTGGCGGAGCGACGCTCATCAGCTGGCCGGCCCGCGGAGCCGGCCCTTCATCTGCGCGATAAACTCGTCGACGTCGATCAGGGGGACGACCACGTCGGCCCCCGCCACCAGTCGCGGCCCCAGTTGCCGTTCCGTCTGCTCGACCAGGTCGCGCTGGCGCCGATCGAGGCGGATGTAGGCGGCCGGTTCTCTGGCCAGGCGTCGGACGAAACGATTGACGAAGCGCCGCCGCTCGGGGGGCTGGAATGCCACCTCGAGAGGTTGGCGCCGCACCCGAGAGAGCGCGGTGTAGGGCAGTTCGACATGCCGAAAGAGGTAGCGGACCCGCAGCGAGTCCTCGGCGATCTCCACGTACGAAAACGACCGCATCAGCCAGAAGCCGACCAGGATCGCGAGGTCGAGCACCAGGACGGGGATGAAGGAGGCGATTTGTTGCCCCTGTTTCAGGTTCACCGCGACCAGCACCAGCAGGATGATGAAGAAGCTGCCGTAGAACCATTTGCCATCGTTCCATCGCTGGATCGCGTAGCGGATCGGAAAGCGGCGGGGTGCCCCCTGGATCATCGAGCCGCGCGGACGGTGCCGGTGCGCTCCATCAGGTGGTCGGCGCCCTCGAAGTAGGTATCTAGGTTCGGCTGCGCCTGCAGCCACTGCCAGTACCCTCGCGCCATCGCTTCCAGCCCGGACTGTGCCTCCCAGCCCGTGGCCTTCAGGCGGCTGACGTCGGGGACCGCGTGACGAGCGTCACCGACCCGATAACGGCCGGGCGTCTCGGGCGTCATCTCGCGCTCGGCCACACGCAACAGGATGCGGGCGAGGTCCATCACCGTGTGGGCCCGGCCGCTGGCCACGTTATAGGCGCCCGGCGGCAGTCCGGCCAGGGCGGCGACGTTGGCTCGCGCCACGTCCTCGACGTCGATGAAGTCTCGCAGCTGGTTGCCGTCCTCGAGCAGCACCGGCGGCTGCTGGTGCACCAGGCGAAGGGCGAAGATCCGGAGCGCGCCGTAGTAGGCATTCTGAAAAGGCTGCCCTCGTCCCTGCACGGCGCCGTAGCGAAGGATTACCCACTCGATGCCATGCCGCTCGCCCAGCAAGCGCACCAGGTCCTCCTGGGCCAGCTTGCTGAGACCATACGCACTCGTCGGCCGCGCGACCGATTCGTCGGTGACCATGGGCGTGACCGCGCCGCCGCAGATCGGGCACGGCGGATCCCAGATGCCACGCTCCAGAGCATCGACCCGTCGCGGCTGCGGATAGACATCGCCGTCTTTGCCGCAGCGGTATTTCCCCTCGCCGTAGACCGCCGTCGTCGACCCCAGCACCACGCGCCGCACGGATGTCTTTCCTTCGAGCAGCAGCTCGAAAAGGATGGCCGTGCCCACCGCATTGACGTGGAAGAGCTTGCTGAAGGAGGGCAGGTAGTCATGGTGATCGGCCAGGTGGAGCACGACCTCGTTCTCTTTGAGGGCCTTCACCCAATCCTCACGCTTACGGATGTCGCCTTCGATCAGCTCCATGCCGGCCGGGAGAGCCGGCGGCCCATCATGGGCAGGCGGCGACAGGTTATCGAGAATGACGACCTGGTGCCCCTGTTTCAGCAGCAGCTGCCCGGTGCGCTGACCAATGAAACCGGCGCCGCCGGTGATCAGCACCTTCATTTCTGCGGACTATAGCTGACGCCCGATCTCGGTTCGATCGTGAGCCGTGACAGCGCCGTTACCGCCTCTTCACGGGTCCTTAACAGCGCCGCGGATATCGTGATCCCGCTTCCCCTTCCTTGAAGGCCGAGACCCCAATCTCGGCCTTTCTTCTTTTATAGCCGGGCTCCTTCCAGCGAACGCTGACAGTTGCAGCTCGCTTCGGCCGGGATGATCGGGATCATGGCGGCAAGGAGGTCGCGCACCCGAACGATGTTTTCTGCCAGCACGCGCATCACCTCGTGGGCCTGTACGGCGCTGACTTCGGGCACGCCTTCGAGGCCGACATCGTAATCGGTTACCAGGCAGAGGTTCAGGTAGCACATCTCGAGCTCCCGCGCGAGGCTCACCTCGGGATACTGCGTCATCCCGACGATATCCCAGCCCATCCGGCTGTACCAGCGACTCTCCGCGCGCGTGGAGAAACGCGGCCCCTGCACCACGACCACGGTTCCCGACGGGGAAAATCGCAGCGATTGCTGTTCTGCGATGCGACCGGATAGCTGGCGAAGCTCGGGACAGTAGGGGTCAGCGACGCTCACGTGCACGACATCCGGTCCGGGATAGTAGGTGTCCGCCCGACCATTGGTCCGATCGAAGAACTGATCACAGATCACCAGGTCTCCCGGATGCAGGTCCGGCCGCAGGCTGCCGACCGCCGATGGTCCGATGATCCGCCGAACGCCAAGCTCGTGCATCGCCCAGACGTTGGCGCGGTAGTTGACGAAAGGCGCCGAGACCTCGTGGTTGGGTCCATGGCGCGGCAGAAACGCGACGCGGCGCCCGCCAACTTCCGCCAGCGCGAGGGATCCGCTGGGTGGACCATAGGGCGTCGTCACCTTGACCTCGTCGGCGGCGTCGAGCCATTCGTAGAAACCGGACCCGCCGAAGACGCCGATCTCCGCCGTCGCCGGCATCAGGTAAGGACGTGTCCGCGCGGCGAAACCTGATCCGCGTAGCGGGAGAGATCGGTGATTCGGCTGTGGGACGAGCACACCGGACACTGCGGATCGGAAGGGAACGAGGTGATCCGCGTCTCGCCCCATAGGCCATCGTGCTGGAAGATCCGGCCGCTAAGAGGTTCACCAACGCCCAGCAGCACCTTGAGGGCCTCCTCTGCCTGCACGCTGCCGATGACGCCGGTGGCGGCACCGATGATGCCGGCCTCCTCACAGGTCGGCACCTCGTCCGGGTCGGGCGGTTCGCGGAAAAGGCAGCGCAGGCATGGACCGCCCGGCAAAACCGTCGTGACCTGGCCGCCCCACCGCAGCACCGCCCCATGAACCAGCGGCTTGTGCAGCAACACGGCCGCGTCGTTGAGGAGAAACCTGGTCTCGAACGCGTCGGTGGCGTCCACAACCAGGTCGTACGCCGCCAGCAGGCCCGCCACATTCGACGCTCGAACATTCTCCTGCCGCTCGTCGAGGCGCAGTGCCGGGTCGAGCAGACGGAGCCGGCTGGCCGCCGCTTCAACTTTCGGCCGGCCAACGTCGCACTCCTCGAAGAGGATCTGGCGGTTCAAGTTGGAGAGTTCCACCCGCTGGTCATCGACGAGTCCCAGATGGCCCACGCCGGCCGCGGCAAGATAGAGGGCCACCGGCGAACCGAGGCCGCCAACCCCGACGATCGCGACCGAGGCCCGTTCCAGCCGTCGCTGACCGGCCTCGCCCACCTCGGCAAGGATGCGCTGCCGATGGTGTCGCGCGTCTGTCACCGGAGCGCCTCCGCGCCGGTAAAGGCGCCGTAGTCAACCAGCGAGCGAATGGTGGGCCGGTCGCCGCATAGCGGACAGCCGCGGTTGCGACGGTAGCGGACTTCCTGGAAGGTCATCGCCATCGCGTCGTGCAAGAGGACCCGGTTGACAAGACCATCCCCCACCTGGGTGATGAGCTTGATGGTTTCGGCGGCCTGGATCGTTCCGATGATGCCGGGCAGCGCCGCCAGCACGCCGACCTGCTCGGATTCTCCTATGGCGCCGGCCGGCGGCGGCTCCGGGTACAGGCAGCGATAACAACCGCGGCCCGGTTGAAACACGGTGACCTGTCCTTCGATGCGAAAGATGCTGCCGTGCACCAGCGGCTTCTTGAGCAGGTAGGCGGCGTCACTGAGCAAATACCGGGCGCGAAAGGAATCGGTGCCGTCGACGATCACATCGTACCGGCCCAGCAGTGCCATCGCGTTACGCTCATCGACCGTCGCCTGGATGGTCTCCACCATGACATCTGGATTGAGGGCGCGGACCGTCCGCGCGGCGACCTCCACCTTGGCCTGCTCCAGGCCGTCCACCGAGTGGACGACCTGACGCTGAAGATTGGAGAGCCGTACCTGGTCGTGATCCGCCAGGCCGATGGTGCCGACCCCGGCAGCCGCCAGGTACAGCGCCACCGGGGAACCGAGCGCGCCGACCCCCACGATCAAGACGCGCGATTGCATCAGCCGCTGCTGGCCCACCGGGCCCATCTCCGCCAGGGTGAGATGGCGCGCATAGCGCTGTCGCTGCTCGACCGTAAACGACGGCGCCGACATCAGGCGTCCTTACGATTGGCCGGCGCCGAGTGAAAGATGCCATGGAACACGCGGGATTCTGCGCGACGCAACCGAAGGCAGTCGGCCAGCGTGTGCGAGGCGAAGACTTCGCGCGCGGCCTGCTCCGCTCTCTCGGTGACCTGCGCGAGGACCTGGCTGTCCCCGGCACCAGCGCCATCCTCCTGCCGGCTGCGAAGGCCATTACCTTCCAGACAGGCGATCACCTGGTCGAGACGGATCTGGTCGGGTCGGCGCGCCAGTTCGTGTCCGCCGTGGGGACCGCGCGTCGAGCTGACCAGCCCGGCGCGGCGAAGGGTCATCAGGACCTGGTCCAGAAACGGGCCGGGGATTCCCTGGCGGCGGGCGATCTCACCGCTCTGCAGCGCCCCCCGACCGGCATTCCCGGCCAGCTCCAGGGCGGCTCGCACCCCGTATTCGGTTTTCATCGAAAAACGCATTCGCACGGCGGTGATCCCTGAAAGTTGATCGAACTGGTCAAGTATACTCGCCAGGCGCGCGTCGACGGCCTTCGGTTACGCGATGCGAAGCGCCAGCGCGAAGAACAGCGCGCCGAGGACGACCAGCGGCACGGTGGTCGCGATCAGGCTGAGACTGCGTAGACCGATGGCCCGCCGGTCTTCGCTCGATGACCGAACGCGGGCGCGAAGCACGAAGCCCTCGACCGCCAGGAGCAGCGATGCTCCTCCCAGGCCAAGGGCCACCATCACGATGGCCCAGTTCGTGGTTGGGGTTCCCTCGGTCTGCGAGAAGGCGTTGAAACTTGCGGCGAGAACGCCGACGAGCGCGACCAGTACCCCGAGCGGGACCAGTGTCAGGTTGATGCCGCGCATCGTTCGCCCGGGCTCGGGCCGCCGCGAGAACTGCCACGCGGACGCCAGCACGAAGGCCATGTACGCGACGATGACGACATAGAAGAAGAGCGGCGTCATGATCTCGCCGAAAGTAATGGCAGCCGGATTCACACCCACAATTTAATGCACGCCTTTACTCCCGGCTGCCAGTACTTTCGCGAGCCCGCAGGGCGAGCCGGCCTTTCGGCCGCAAGCGCCGGCGCCGTATGCGGCCTGTACGCGCCAACGAGGGCACTGGAATTTCGCCCGAGTGCGCGACGGGCCGCTGGACGGCGCATCGGCGCGTTAGATCACTCTGTAACTACGGCCGCAGTAGTTAACTCAGGATTCGATACAGGTTATTGACGACGGCGAAGGTCGTGATCCAGGCGGCGACGAGATAGGCGTTCCAGATGGCAACCCGCCGGCGCCCGAAGATGAGAAGGAAGGCCACCAGCCCAGCCGCCAGCCCCAGCTTGATGGCATAAACGGCCAGCTCACCGTCGTGCGCGATGATCCAGGCGGCGATGCCGTTGAGCTCCTGGCGTCCCTGGCTGAGACCGATGTGGGTGGTCGTGATGTCGAGTAGCTGAGCGATACAGAATCCCGCGAGGATGAAGGCCTTCTTGCCGGTGGAGACCTGCCGGCGGCCGATGGCGCCCACCTTGCGGACGACCGCCCCGCGCACTTCCGCGATCACTGATCCGAATTTACAGCGGGAATATCAGAAAAGCAACGCCCGAAATGGCGCTTTTCAAATACCACCGGCTTCCCCTCCATGAGGCTGCCCGGATTATATGAGCAGGCTCACGCTCCGTCCAGAGCCAAGTTTCCCGACCTGTGGTTCAGGCCGCTTTCTTGCTGTTGCCGAGAATCTCTCGACGGCGCTTGAAGAGGTAGGGCCCGGCGATCAGCAGGCCGCCAACGATCAGCGCACCGACCGCGATCCTGAGATAGAAGGTCCACTCGGCCGAGGGATCGAGCGCCGGATCGTACATGCTACGGGCGCTGATGACGAAGGTCACCGCGCCAACCGCACCTTTGATCGTCCAGCCGATAACGGTGGCCTCAGCGTGGTTCCAGCGCTGGTCTTCGGTCACCGCCGGCAGGCTGGCACACGGCCAGGCCCCGGTCAGGTGCACCGGAATGGGAGGCTTGGGCGAGGCCGATCTGGCCTGGGCCGCGAAACGGAAAGGCTTCGGCGGCTTGCTGAGGTCGAACAGGATGACGTCCTGCCCGGTTTGGTTCTGCAGTAACAGGTCACACCCACCCGCGGAGCCCTGGATGGTCAAACCGGGCGTTTTGGGAACGATGCCGTCCACCACCGTTTTGAATGGCTGGTCCTCGGCCAGTGCGGTCAGGGGAAGCATCAGGATGACGACCGCGGGGAGGAACGCCAGCGCCAGCCGTTTCACGACCCTATAACGCCGATCGGGGCTTCGGCTGGCGCTAAACTCGGCAGGCATGCCGTACGAATTCGTTCTCACCGAAGTTCGCGGGCCGGTAGGAATCGTGACCATCAATCGGCCGCAGGTCCGCAACGCGCTGAACCATCAAACCATCGCCGAGCTCGTCGACGCGCTCGATGCGTACGACCAGGACGACGCCATCCGCTGCATGATCCTGACTGGCGACGACCGGGCCTTCGCGGCCGGCGCGGACATCTCGCAGATGGTCGAGGCCGGTGCGGTCGATGTGCTCGACGACGACAACTTCGCTCGCTGGGCGCGCTTTAAGGCGATCCACAAGCCGGTGATCGCGGCGGTGAGCGGTTATGCCCTCGGCGGCGGCTGCGAGCTGGCCCTGATGTGTGACCTCGTGGTTGCGTCGGAGACCGCGCAGTTCGGCCAGCCCGAGGTCAAGATTGGGATCATCCCGGGCGCGGGCGGGACCCAGCGCTGGGCTCGATCGGCGGGAAAAGTCCGTGCCATGGAGGCCGTGCTCACCGGCGAGCCCGTGGGGGCGGTCGACGCGGAGCGCATCGGACTGGTGAACCGGGTGGTGCCCTCAGGCGCCCAGCTCGACGAGGCGCTTCGACTCGCGAACCTGATCGCGGCCCGCCCACCACTGGCGGTCCGGCTCGGCAAGGAAGCCGTCAACCAGGCGATGGAGGTGTCGCTCTCGGCCGGACTCGAGTTCGAGCGAAAGCTGTTTTATCTGCTCTTCGCGTCGGAGGACAAACGGGAGGGCATGCGGGCCTTTCTCGAGAAGCGCCCGGGCCGGTTTAGCGGGCGATGACCGAGCTTGTCTTGAGCGCGCGCCAGGGGGCGGTGCTCACCCTGACGCTCAACCGGCCAGAGACGCTGAATGCGCTCAACCGGCAGACGACCCAGGCGCTAACCGCGGCGCTCGAGGCGGCCGGGCGCGATCCCGAGGTGGGGGCGATCATCCTGACCGGCGCGGGTCGCGCCTTCTGCGCGGGCGCCGACCTCAAGGACGTCGCGGCGCGCGCCCAGGCGGGCGAGAGTGACCTGGGGGAAGATCTTCGGGCGAACTACGCCCCGATGATCCGCGCCATCCGTGCCTGTCCGACGCCGGTGATCGCCGCGTTGAATGGAACGGCGGCCGGGGCGGGCTTGAGTCTGGCGCTCGCTTGTGACCTTCGGATCGCGGCCGCCGGGGCGCAGTTGATCGTGGTCTTTGTTCGGGTTGGCCTCGTTCCGGATGCCGGCAGCCTGTTCTTCCTGACGAGGATGCTCGGCCTGAGCAAAGCGACGGAACTAGCGATGACGGGCGACCCGCTCACCGCGGAAGAGGGGAAAAAGCTGGGCGTGATCTCGGCCGTCGTGCCCGCCGAGCAACTGATGCCGGCGGCGGTGGCGCGCGCTAACGAGCTCGCCGCCGGGCCGCGACGGACCTATGCGTTGATCAAGCGAGGCATCGAGCGGGCGCTCGGGCGTGATCTCGAACAGGTCATGGAACTGGAATCGCAGCTTCAGGCAGTCGCCGCCGCGACACCCGATGCGCAGGAGGCCATCCGGGCTTTCGTGGAGAAGCGCCAACCGGTCTTTCGCGGCTAGATAAAGAAAGAGCGGCGGTGTTACCCGCCGCTCTCACTTAAGTCAATTAATGCCATGGGCACCACCTCCCAGACCTTAGGCGGCCATTGTATCAGTTACCCGCCCGCACCCGGTCTTCGACCAGGTCGCGAGAAATCAGGATCTGGCGCGCGCCTTCGACGGTGCGGAGTTGCCGCAAGAGATCGGAGGTGGTCCGCTCGTGTGGTAGGCCGACGTCGATCTCGAGGCGGTCATCTGTTTCATTCAGCTCATGGATGCGCAGCGACATGGGAAAGGCGCCGATGCCCGCCAGGGCCGCCCGCACGCGCTCGATCTCGTCGGCGCCCCGGGGCACGATCAGGTTGACCGTGGCCTCGCTGGGCCGCTTGAAAAAGCGCTTCTCGATGGGTTTCAACACCATCAACACCGCCAGGATCAAAAGCGTCGTGAAGGCCGCCTGGAAGTACTGCGCGGTTCCGGCCGCCATGCCGATGGCGGCCACGGCCCAGATGGTCGCGGCCGTCGTCAGCCCGCGCACGATGTCCTTGCGCAAAAAGATCGTCCCGGCGCCCAGGAAGCCGATGCCCGTCACGATCTGGGCGGCCACTCGCGACGGGTCAGTCTGGCTGAAGCCGTAGGCGCCGACAATCGTGAACAGGCAGGAGCCGAGGGAAACCATGGTCACGGTGCGCAGCCCGGCTGCCCGTTCCTGACGCTCGCGCTCCAGCCCGACGATCGCTCCGAGGACAAGGGCGACCAGCAGCCGCAACATCAAGTCGAACATATTGGGCACGGCGCTATGGTACTGCCGCGCCGACGCGGACGACCGGGAAACGACCGCCCCGAGGTTCGTTCCGGCCGATTGTCGGGTAGGTTTATCGTGGATGGACACAGGAGCCCAGCCTGAGTAAGGGGAGACCATGAGCACACTCGAGAACCGGCCGAACACCGCACTCCTCGTCATCGACGTGCAGAACGGCGTCGTCGGGGGCGCTCACGAGCGCGACACCGTTGTCGCGAACGTCGGCAGCCTTGTCGACAAGGCGCGGCGGGAACGGGTCCCCGTTGTCTGGGTCCAGCACTCCGACAAGGGGCTTGCGCGGGGGAGCGACGACTGGCGGATCGTCCCCGAGCTGACTCCGGCCGATGCCGAGCCGCTTGTCGAGAAGAACTACGGCGACTCCTTCGAGGACACCACCCTCGAGACTGTGCTGTCGGGCCTCGGAGTCGGGCGCCTCGTCGTCGTCGGTGCAGAGACCGACGCATGCGTCCGCTCGACGCTTCACGGCGCGTTCGCCAGGGGATACGACGCGACCCTGGTAAGCGACGCCCACACGACGAGTGACCAGACGGCGTGGGGGGCGCCGCCGCCTGACCAGGTCATCGCGCACACGAACCTGTACTGGACTTACCAGACGGCGCCGGGGCGGACGGCCGGGACGGTGAAGACGAGGGAAGTCGACTTCGGCGGCCGCCCGACGACCAGCCGCTTGATACCAACCTGACGGCCGAGTCCGAACTAGGCGGCGGTAAAGAGATTGTTGTCGAACGGCTCGACGTCGGAATCGAGTGAATGCCCCCGACGCTCAGTGAACAACGCCTCCTCGACGGCGAAGAGGGCGTCCATCAGCTTTGGGATCCCGACTTTGACCTTGATATTCACCAGCTGGTCGGGGTTCGACTGAATTGGCGCGATCAGGGCAAGGATCTCCTCGAGGCGCGGTTCGTATGAGACCGGCACGCGCTTCATTCCTCTGAGATTCAGCTCCTCGAGCTCCTGCAACAGGCGGTCGATCAGTTGCACCGGCCGGCGCATCTGATCCTGGCGAGCTTTCAAGTCCCGATGCTGCTGTTCGGCGTCACGGATATAGGCGTTGGTTTGGGCGAGCAATCCTGTCATCAACGAACCCTCATTTCATGCCGACGAAAACTACGACTACACGCTCGCAAACCGATTCCATCCCGCATTTATTCCCACTGGCTGCACCGGTATTTCGAATTGTGGATGGCAATTCGGCCGTAGACTTTTGGTGGCATGCCGCTACTTCGCGTCGAAAGGCTCACCCTGACCTATGGCGCCACTGAGGTGCTCTCGGAGCTGACCTTCCAGGTCGAGCCGCGGCAGCGGCTCGGGATGGTCGGCGCCAATGGCAGCGGCAAGTCGAGCCTGCTGCGGGCAATCTCCGGCGAGCTCACCCCGGCCGGGGGATCGTTGACGCTGGCCCCACGGACGCGGACCGCCTACCTGGCGCAGGAGCTGGAAGCGGGTCCGCACGAGAGCGTATACGCGGACGCGCTACACAGCCGGACGGACATCATTCGGCTGCGGGAGCGGCTGACCGGGCTGGAGGCAGCTTTGTCCGGTGCGACCGGTGCCGGACTGGCGACGCTCGTTGAGGAATACGGCGAAGTCCAACACGAATACGAGCGCCTCGACGGCTATGCGTATGACAACCGGGTCGCGGAAGTCCTGCACGGGGTGGGCCTGACCGAAGCCGACCAGGCACTGCCGCCAGGCGCGCTCAGCGGCGGGCAGCGGCGCCGGCTGGCCCTCGCGCGGCTGCTGCTTCAGGACGCCGACCTGCTCCTCCTCGATGAGCCGACCAACCACCTGGATCTTGAAGCGATCGAATGGCTGGAAGGATTCTTGCGCCTGTCTTCTGCGGGTATGTTGATCGTGTCGCACGACCGCCGGTTCCTCGAGCACACTGCCGACGACATCCTCGAGCTGCAGGCTGGGGCTGGCGAATGGTACCCAGGGAATTACCGGCAATACCTTCGACTGCGCCGGGAACGGCGGACCGTACGGCAGAAAGAGTACGAAGCACAGCGGGACTACATCACGCGGACGGAAGAGTTCATCCGCCGCTACAAAGCCGGCCAGCGGGCGCGCGAGGCGCGCGGCCGCCAGACAAAACTCGACCGGTTGGAACGGCTGGCGCCGCCCGCGGACGACCAGCAGATCCGCATCCGGTTGCAGGCATCGAGCACCAGCGAGCTGATCTTTCAAAGTGATGGCCTCGAGCTCGGGTATCCCGCCGCGTCCGGGGCCTCAGGCTGGAGGCTCTCTGTCCCGGCCTTCACGGTCAGCGCGGGAGAACGTATCGCCATCGTCGGGCCCAATGGGTCGGGCAAGACCAGCTTGCTCAAGGCGTTGCTCGGCGAGCTCCGCCCGCACCGGGGCCGGGTGAAGACCGGACCCCGGGTCACGATGCGCTATTACGACCAGCACCTGGCGGACC
>VBEN01000244.1 GCA_005881175.1 Chloroflexota bacterium | reverse complement strand
AGCACCAGTTCACGCCGGGCACGAACTTGAAGGCCTGGCTGTTTCGCATTTTGAGGAACACCTTCGTGAGCTCGTACCGGCGCCGGCGCAACGACCCGACGGTGGGCGGGCTCGACACGGTGGCCGCGGAGACGGAAGCGCCGGCGCCCTCCGACTGGCTCCTCGGCGACGTCGAGCTCGATCGTCTGCGCAAGGTCGTCGCCGACGAGATCGAAGCCGCGCTGATGACGCTCTCGGAGGAATCGCGCACGGTGATCCTGCTGGATCTGGAAGGCTTGACGGAGGTGGAGGTCGCCGACGTCGTCGGCTGCGCCGTCGGCACCGTGAAGTCGAGGCTCGCGCGCGCCCGGGCGGCGCTCCGGCAGAAGCTCAAGGACTACGCGCGGTGAGTGACGGATGAGGTGCGACGAGGTCCGGCTGCATCTGCTCGACTATCAGGAAGGCCGCCTGCGGCTCGAGACGCAGAACGCCGTGCGCGCTCACCTCGACGGCTGCCCCGACTGCACCCGCGCCGACACCGTCGAGCAGGAGCTCACGCGCCTGCTCGAGCAGCGCCTGCCCCAGCACCCGGCCTCGCTCGCGCTCAAACGCCGGCTCGCCGCCCGGTGGTGGGAGCCGCCGGCCCCGCGCTCGTGGTGGAGCCGGAGGCGAGCGTCGCTGTCGCCGGTGCTGGCCGTGGCCGCGGTGGTCCTCGTGGCGGCGCCCGTCGTCTACTACGAGCGCGCCGCCTCGCGCGCGGCGCGCGAGCAGACCGCGATGGTCGCCGAAGCGGTCAACGACCACCTGCGTCTGCTGGCGAGCCCACGGCCGCTCGACGTCGAGAGCGGCGGCCTGCACCAGGTCAAGCCGTGGTTCGCCGGACGCCTGGATTTCGCGCCGGTGGTCACCTTCGAGGGCGACGCCGACTTTCCCTTGAAGGGCGGCAGCGTCGGCTACTTCCGCGACCGGAAGGCCGCGGTGTTCGTCTACGCGCGCCGGCTCCACCCGATCTCGCTGCTCGTGTTCCGGGCCGACGGCCTGTCGTGGCCGTCGCGGAGCCTCACGCGCGTCAACGACGTGGAGGCGTCCGTCGCGGCGGAGCGCGGCTTCAATGTGATCGTGTGGCGGCGCGGCGAGCTCGGCTACGCGCTCGTCTCCGACGTCGACGCCGGCGAGCTGAAGGCCTTCGCCGCGCGACTGACCCCCGCGCCTTAGCCCCCGCCGCTCACGACAGGTTACAAAACGCCTTCTGGAGGTTCAGTCGCCCGCGCGCGCGGCACTTGAGGTACGGACTCGTGTCGTCGGCGACGAGGATCGCTGCGAACCGCCGTGGCGACCGGCTCGCGGACACCGGCCAGGCGGAGGGCCCGCCAGAGCGAAGCCTGGTTCGACGAGATGACCGGCTTGCCGAGGTCGTGCTCGAGCAAATCGAGCACGCCGACCGTCGGGAGCCCGGTGCCGCTCAGCAGCACGGCGTCGGCGTTCGGCACATCGGCTTGACGGGCCAGGCGGTAGGCTCGCTCCTCGCTCTCGTCGTAGATGTTCTCGACGCCGGCCAGCCGTGCATAGCCGACGACCTGGAGCCCGGCCGCTTCCCAGTACGCGCGGCCGAGCACGCTGATGGAGTCGGGATAGGGCGTGCCGAGGGCGAGCCGCTTGACGCCGAGGTGCTCCAGCGCGGCGAGGATCGCCTGCGCTGCGGTGAGCGCGCGCGTTCTGGTCAGCGACGCGATCTGATCGGCGAGGACCTGCTCCCGGGCAAACCCATTGGTATAGCTCGCGGCGGTGAACGCGAGCACGACGACCGCCGGGTTCACGGCGGCGAGCGTCGTCGCGACGGCCGGCAGGGAGTCGACGTACGCGCGAGTTCGATCTTCCATCCCACCGGGAGCGCCCGGCGCGCTCGCCGATGTCGTGCGCGCGGAATCGAGCCGGGCGAAGTGGATCGAGACGCCGCGCGGCGCCATGCGATACAGCTCCGGCTCGACCGTCGGGTTCCCGGGCGGCACGAGCACGCCGATCCGAGCGCGCCATCCGAGCATAGTGGAAGCCATCCTCGCTCACCTGGCAGGCAGAGTAAAGACGCCGCCAGAGCTGGAGCGCGTGAACGCGAGACATGGCATTGCGCCCGACATCGGGCCGAACGCCGGCGAGCGTCTGGTCACGCAACGGAAAGTCGAGGCCAGCGAGCGATTCGTTTCACCGACACGCGTCGGCACCGACGATAGGTTCGCGTGTCAGTGAGTCGCGGAAAGCACCGGCCGGCGTGCGAAGACGACGCGTAAGAGCGCCGGCCGGTGGGGTATGCGAGCGGGAGCTATCGTCCGACGCCGAGCAGGAACAGGATCAAGATGAGGGTGAGCGGCGCCCCCAGAAGCCACAGCAGGATGTAGATCATCGCGTCTCTCCCCACGCACGGCCATACTGGCGGTGCGGTCTGTTCGCGTAGTTCAGGCTCATGCGCTCGCCGGAGCCCATCCAGCCTCCGACGACGGAGCCGACGAGGCCGAGCAGGAGCGCCGTGAGCGCGCCGAGCGCGGCGTTTCGCGCGGCGAGCGCGGCCGTGGCCTTCTCGACCATCGGCGTCGCCTGCGGCGCCCAGGGCGGGGGCGCCGCGAGCCCGCCGTACCACACGCCGAGATTGCCGCCGGCGCCCAGCGCGGTGAAGAACAAGAGGCCCGGGACCGTCACCAGCCAGGCGATCGCGCCGTGGAGCATGGCGGTCTCGGCCCGGCGCGTGCCGGTGACGCGCGCGGCAGCCCAGCCGCCGAGGACGAATGACAAGAACGAGCCGAACACGCTGAACGCCAGCGTGATCACACGGAACTCATGCCAGCTCGCGAAGCGCTGGCCGATCTGGTGAGCCCCGACCGCGAGGCCGGTCAGCCCGAACACCAGCAACAGCGCCAGCGCGGACAACGCGCCGACGAACACGCCGCTCCACGACACGTACCAGGGCAGAAAGCCCTCGTCGGGCTCGAGCCCCACCACTTCTTCGACTTCAAGTCTTGCCATTGGCTTTTCCTTCGGGTGTCCTCGGCTCGCGCTCCCAGTACTTCGCGCGGCCGAGATGCGTATAGAGCCGCTCCTCGTGCTCGCGGCCGAGCGGGACGCTCGGATCGAATTCAGGAGCGTCCTCGATGTGCCTCTTCGAGAGATCGACGTAGACCTTCGACTCCTCCCAGCTCACGCGCTGGATCCATTCCGGCGAGACCAGGACCTTCCG
>VBEN01000053.1 GCA_005881175.1 Chloroflexota bacterium | reverse complement strand
CGGAATTGGCCCGCTCTGCCTTGAAAAAGATCGCGGTCAACTATGCCGTGCTCACCCCGGTCACCGACATGGAGGAGGCCCTCGAGGCCACGGCCACTCCAGTCCATCCGCAGGGGAACGTCGTCCGCACGCTCCAGGTCGTCCACGGTGACCCAAATGCGCGGGCCGACGTGTGGGTCGAGGGCACCTATGAGACCGGCATGCAGGACCAGGCCCCGCTCGGCCCCGAATCCGGGCTGGCGGTGCCGGCCGCGGACGGCGGCGTCGACTTGTTCATCGCCACCCAGTGGCTGCACGCCGACCTGGAGCAGCTTGCCCCCTGCCTCGACCTGCCTGCGGGAAAAGTCAGGCTGCATCTGTCGGGGGTTGGTGGCGCCTTCGGCGCGCGCGAGGATCTCAGCATGCAGATTCATGCATGCATGCTGGCACTGCGCACCCAACGACCCGTGAAGATGAGCTATGGCCGTCAGGAATCGTTTTACGGCCACGTGCACCGGCATCCGTCGCGTATCTGGATGCGACACGGCGCCCTGCGCGATGGCACGCTGGTCAACGTCCAGGCCCGCCTCCTAGTCGATGGCGGCGCCTATACCTCGACCTCACCGGCGGTCATCGGCAACGCCACCACCTTTGCCGCCGGCCCGTACGAGGTCCCCAACGCCCGGCTGGTCGGCACGGCGGTCTTCACCAACAACCCGCCCTGCGGGGCGATGCGCGGATTCGGCGCGGTACAGGCCTGCTTCGCCTACGAGGCGCAGATGGACCGGCTGGCCTCGGCGCTCAGCCTCGACCCGGTCCAGCTCCGGGTGAAGAACGCGTTGCGCTCCGGGTCGGTGCTGCCGACCGGTCAGCCCATCATCGGGACCGCGCCGGTGCGCGAGTGCCTGCAGCGTCTGCAGGACCTGCCGCTCCCGCCGGAGGACTCGCCGCTCGACCGCGATCCGATGCTGCTTCCGGGCGGCACCGGTAACGTCGGTCACGGTGAAGGGATCAAACGCGGCGTCGGCGTCGCCGTCGGCTACAAGAACCTGGCGTACAGCGAAGGATTCGACGATTCGTCGGAGGCCTGGGTGCGAGTTTCGATTGACCGGGAGGGCCCGATCGCGGAGGTCAAGACCGCGGCCGTCGAGGTGGGTCAGGGCCTCGACACGATCGTGGCCCAAATCGTGCGCACCGAGCTCGGAATCGATCGGGTCGTGGTCCGTCAACCCGACACCACGATCGGCTCGGCGGGCTCCAGTTCCGCCTCGCGGCAGACGATGATGACCGGCGGAGCCGTTCAACTCGCCTGCCAGGCGGTGCGCACTGAGATCGAACGGCAGGGCGGACTCGAGGGCCTCCGCCAGCCGGTCGAGGCCAGCCGCGTCTTCCACCACCGTCCAACTCGCAAGCTCGACGCCGACGGCCAGGGCGATCCGCACGTCAGCTTTGCCTTTGGCGCCGCCCGCGCCGTCGTCGAGGTCGACACCGACCTCGGGCTGGTCCGCGTCGTCCAGCTTGCCGTTGCGCAGGACGTCGGCCGCGCGCTCAATCCCCAGAGCGTGCTCGGTCAGATCGAGGGTGGCAGCGCCCAGGGGCTTGGCCTGGCGCTGATGGAAGAGGTGGCGCTGATCGACGGCCAGGTGAAGAACGCCTCATTCACCGACTATTTGATTCCAACCATCCTCGACATGCCGCCCGTGGTTTCCGAAATGATCGAGGAGCCGGAGCCGGGCTTGCCCTACGGCGCGAAGGGCGTGGGCGAGCCGTCAACGGTGGTAGTCCCGGCCGCGGTCGTTGCCGCGTTGCGCCAGGCCACCGGCCGTGACCTGCGACGGGCTCCCGTCAAGCCCGACGATCTGGTGGGCCTGTGAGCGAGCTGGCCACTGTCTCCACTCATGTACTCGACGTCGCCGCGGGCAAACCGGCCGCCGGTATTCGCGTGACGCTTGGTACCCGCACCCTGACGACCGATGCGGAGGGCCGGATCGCCGACCTCAGTGACGGCGGCATCAATCCGGGGTCGTACCGCTTGCTCTTCGAGGTGGGCGCCTACTTCGGCGCGACGCCGCATCTGTTCGAAACCGTTGCGCTCGATCTTCGCTTGAGCGAGGGTCGTCACTATCACGTGCCCGTGCTGATCGCACCCTATTCCTGCTCGACCTACCGCGGAACCTGATGACGACGGTTGAAGAGGCACTCGAGGGGACGACGCCGCTGGCCCAGAAGGTCCGCGCCGGCGGTCCCTATCGCTCGAGCGCGGAACTGATCGCGCAAATGCGGGCCATTCTCCCGGCGCTGACGGAAGAGGAAAAGGTGGAAACGCTGAATGCCCACCCCCGAATCGGCGAAGATCCGGGCCGCCTGTCCACCCGCTCGCTCCAGGAGCAGGGGGCGGACTCCCTGCCGGAGCTCGAACGGCTCAACGCCGACTATGAGCGCCGCTTCGGTTTCCGCTTCGTGGTCTTCGTCAACCGCCGGCCAAAGTCCGAGATCGTGGAGGTACTCCGGCGGCGCCTCGGTCGTTCACGCGCCGAGGAGATGGAGGAAGGCCTGCACGCCATCGTCGACATTGCCGCGGACCGGCTTCGGTCGTGAAGGCCGAAATCCGCTACGGCAAGCACGAGGTGTCCTTCTACCGGACGCATCCGACCCGCGGCTTGCTCGGCGGTCGGGTGAGTATCGACGTCTTCGGCGACAACTTCATGCCCGCCTACACGGAGGGCGATAACCGCGACGTGGTGGCCACCGACACCATGAAGAACTTCGTCTATGCCGCAGCTCTCGACTACCCGGGCACCAGCCACGAAGGCTTTGCCGCGTTCCTCGGTCGCCGCTTCATTGCGACCTATCCGCAGATGCAATGGCTACGGCTCCTGCTGCGGGAGATCCCCTTTGCCATGCACAGCCCGAAATTGCTGAGTCCGCTGGAGGACGACTACGGCATCGTGGAACTCGAGATCGGACAAGCCGGCCTTCGCGACGTGCGCTGCGGCCGGCGCAACCTGCGGCTCGTCAAGCTGACAGGTAGCGCCTTCAAAGACTTCGCCCGCGACGCCTACACGACCCTACCCGAGGTCTCGGACCGTCCGCTCTTCATCTATCTCGACGTGCACTGGCGTTACCGGCGCATGGAGGACGGCGTCGACGACGGCGCGGCGCGGATCGAGTCGGTGGCGGTGCGTGACGCCCTAATTCAGACGTTCGATGAGTTCGTGAGCATGTCGATCCAGCACCTGGTTCACGAGATGGGCAGCCGGCTGCTGGCCCGCTTCGAGGGGATGGCCGAGGTCAGCTTCGATGCCCAGAACCGCCTCTGGGATACATCGAAGGTTTCGGAATCCGATCCAACGGTGAAGGTCTTCAGCGATCCCAAGCCCGCCCACGGGATGATTGGCCTTACCCTAACCCGAGATGCTTGAGATCGTCGTCGGCTCGCTCCGCTTCAGGGCCCGTTGGGAGGCGGAGGCGGCGCCTGACACGTGCGCCGCGTTCCGCCGGCTGTTGCCGTTGCGCGCCCGCCTGGTGCAGGCTCGCTGGAGCGGCGAATCCGCCTGGGTCCCGCTGGGCGACCTGGACACCGGGCTCGACTACGAGAACCACACGAGCTACCCCGGGGCAGGGCAGTTGCTTCTCTATCCCGGTGGCATCAGCGAGACCGAGATCCTGTTCCCCTACGGCTCAACGTGTTTCGCCAGCAAGGCGGGGCAGCTGGCCGGGAACCACTTCGCCACCATCGAGGAGGGCCGCGAGCTGCTCACCGAGCTTGGCCGGCGGGTCCTGTACGACGGCGCTCAGGAGGTCGTCTTCAGCGAAGGCTGATCGGCGAACCCGCTCAAATCGTTCAAGTGACGTCGCTTCTCCCCTTCTGACAGGAACGAGGCCATGAACGAGTTGCGGGCAAGCAGGATCAGGTCCTCGCGGCTCAACTCCAGAGCGGCGGCCGCGGCCTCGAGGTTGTCAGCGACGTAGCCGCCGAAGTAGGCGGGATCGTCAGAGTTCACGGTGGCGAGTAGGCCACGCTCCAGCATCCGCTTCAGGTTGTGCTGCCGCAGCGCCGGGAACACCCGGAGCTTGACGTTCGACATTGGGCAGACAGTCAGCGGGATCTGTTCTTCCACCAGGCGTCCAGCCAAGCGCTCATCTTCGAGGCTGCGTACGCCGTGATCGATCCGCCTAACCTGCAGCAGATCCAACGCTTCCCAGACGTATCCCGGAGGCCCTTCCTCGCCGGCGTGCGCCACCGGCAGCAAGCCTGCCTCGCGAGCCCGGTCGTAAACCGCCTGGAACTTTGAAGGCGGATGCCCAACTTCGGATGAGTCGAGACCGACGCCCAGCAGCCAGTCGCGATAGGCCAGCGCCTCGGAAAGCGTGCGCATCGCGGCATCCTCTGGCAGGTGTCGCAGGAAGCAGAGGATGAGCCCGCTGCTGACGTTCAGGCGCTCGCGGCCCTCGGCGAGCGCCCGATGGATGCCGGTGATGACGCTTTCGAACGGTACGCCCCGATCGGTGTGAGTCTGTGGATCGAAAAAGATCTCGGCATGGCGCACTCCTTGCTTACTGGCGCGCTGCAGATAGGCCGAGGTCAGGTCGTAGAAATCTTGTTCCTGGAGCAGGACGCGGCAACCCGCGTAATAGATGTCGAGGAACGACTGCAGATCCGAAAACACATAGGCCTGGCGGACGTCCTCGACCGAGGCATATGGCAAGGGAACGGCGTTCCGGCGCGCCAGCTCGAACATTAAATCCGGCTCGAGTGTGCCCTCGATGTGCAGATGAAGCTCGGCCTTGGGTAGATCTCTGGCGAATTTCGACGGGTCGCCAGCCATGCCCCGCATCATAGGCACCCCTACAGGTCCAACAGGCAAAGGTCGGCGCGGCCCGCGGCCAGAGTGGTGTTGACGTCATCCGAGGTCGAAACGTAGCCGCTGGCGAGCGTTGGAATCCCAGCCTCATTGCGGATTCGATCACTCGCGGGCACGCCGAACAGGCGGCGGTAGTCCGCCCGACTTTCCCAGACGGTTTGGCCCATCACCGGATGGATCAGATCGGCACCGTGCGCCTTTAGCAGTCGCGCGATCTCGACAGCCTCGTCGAGGTCAACGCCACTCGGGAACCAGTCGCTCGCTGAGATTCGGACCATCAACGGCCGCGGCCACGCGCTGCGAACCGCGTCGACGACCTGCAACGGAAAGCGCATCCGCTTTTCCAACGCACCCCCGTACTCGTCGGCTCGGTGATTCGTCAGTGGTGAGATAAAGCTTGCGAGCAGATAGCCGTGAGCCATGTTGAGTTCGAGGACGTCGACCGCGCACGATGCGGCGGCCTGGGCGCTTGCGGCGAAGACCTTCACGATGTGATCGATGTCTCGCGCCGCCATCTCGCGCGGCAATGCGGCTCGTGGCGTGTAAGCGATCGGAGACGGGGCGATCAAACGCCAGCCACCGCGCAGGAGCGGTCGATCGACTCCGTCTGAGCGCGGACGCATCGAACCTCGGCGACCTGCGTGACCGAGCTGCAGCGCTACTCGGCTTCCGGACTGATGGATCCGCTCCGCGGCCAGCCGCATGACTTCCTGGTATGACCGGTCGATCACCGGAGTCTCCGGGGTGATGCGGCCGTCCTCGCTGACACTGACGAACTCAGTGAGCACCAGCCCGGCGCCCGTGCGGGCCGCCGCCTCGAGGTCGGGTCCGGCCGCGATCGCCACCCGATTTGGAAGGGTCAATCCCACAATCCGGAAGGGCGCGAACATGGGCGGCGGACTCAGCCGGACGGCACCGTCGGGCGATCCCGTCGCTGCGGCACTGAACCAGGAGTCGACCGTGCGTACGAGATCGGGATCGCGCTGGGTCAGGTTGACATAGGTGATCCGGCGGCTGCGGGTCAGCAGGTTGAAGGCAAATTGTCTCGGATCGAAGGCAGCGTAACGCGACACGTGCTCGAAATAGCTCGAGCTTTCGAGCGCCGCCTCCTGGAAGCGCTCGACCACCGGCTGGCGTTCCATCTCGTAGTCGTTGATGGCGGCAGCGAGCTCATGGTGCCGGCGCAGGGCATCGACCAGCGCGATGCTGTCCTCCATCGCCAGCTTCGTCCCCGAGCCGATGGAAAAATGCGCCGTGTGCGCGGCGTCCCCCAGGACGACGACGTTGCCCCTGTGCCAGGTTTCCTGCCTGAGGGTGACGAAATTGAGCCAGAGCGAGCGGTTTGACATCAGCCGCCGGCCGCGCAACTCGGGCTGGAACAGGTCCTGGCAGTAGGCAATGCTGTCCGCTTCGCTGGCCGATTCCAACCCGGCGCGCCGCCAGGCATCCTCGGGGCACTCAACGATAAAGGTGCAGGTCCGTGCGTCGAACGGGTAGGCATGCACCTGGAAGAGCCCGTGGTCGTTGCGGCGGAAGATGAAGGTGAACGCGTCGAGGGGCAGATCGCTGCCGAACCAGACGTACTTCGTCGGATGGATGGCGATTTGCGGCTTGAAGAGCTCGGCATGGGTCCGCCTGACCAGACCGTTGATGCCGTCGGCGCCGATGATCAGGTCGGCGCCCGCGAACTCGTTGACATCGCGCACCTCT
>VBEN01000240.1 GCA_005881175.1 Chloroflexota bacterium | reverse complement strand
CTGTCGGCAGGCCGGCCTCGTCAGCGCATTCGGCGAGGAGCGTGGCCCACCGACGTCGCTGTACCTCGGTCAAGGCGCGACCCAGATGGCGGCGGACCATCTCTGGGTGCCCACCCCGAGGCGTGTAGGCGCTGGGGCCGCCGAATACCTCAGCGATGAACGCCGCCACGTGCGCGGGATGCCCGGGCGACGCATGCGCGAACAGCGGCGACAGGATCGGATCCTGACGCACTCGTGCATAGAAGACCGCAGTCAGCCGCTCGAAGGCCGGCATCCCGCCGGCCCACTTAAACAAGGAAGGCTCGCTCGTCGCATCCATAAAACCCTTCCTCCGTGTTGAGGGCCTCAATCTTGCGAGGTAACGTTGTGTGTCGACGAAGCTGTCTGCCTGCCAACCCTCACCAGAGGCGACCTGGCCTTCAAGACGTTACTGATGCGTAACTACAAAACCCCTGCTCACGGGCGGAAACAATGATTCAGTTCGACGGCCGCTCGTACGGTTGTCCGGTCGAAGTCACTCTCAGCGTCCTCGGCGGCAAGTGGAAGACCGTTATCCTCGCTCGAATCAAAGAGGGGGATTCGCGCTTCGGAATGCTGCGCCGGTCGATCCCCGAGCTGTCGGCCCGGGTGTTGACGCTGCGTTTACGAGAGCTCGAACGAGCGGGGCTGGTAACGCGAACGGTGCGGAAGCGCGGCCCGCCGTCGGAGATTGAGTATCGGTTGTCGCCGCTCGGGGACTCTCTACGTTCGGTCCTCAATGCCCTGTGGGGATGGGGAGTCAGCGTTGCCACGGACCCGGCTCCTCAGCCGCGACCGCATGCAGGCAAGAAACCGCGCATCGGAGCACTCTGAGCGCGTACGTTGTCATCTTGATGATGGCAGTATGGCCGGACCCCTCCAGGAAAACGAACCGATTCTTGGGTTCACACTTCACGAGTTAGAAGAACCGTGACTTCCCGCCCGCTTCAGCAGCCAGCGGTTGACTTCGAGTGCGATGCCGCGCGGCGGGAGCTCACCGGCCAGGGAAAAAAGCTTGGCGATTATTCCTGGTATCACTACCGTCTTCTTCCGCATCATGCCGCGGTACCCCGCGAGGGCGACCGCCTTCGCGCTCATCGCGGGGACCCACCGATAGAGTCGCGTCCCGCTTGCCCCTGAGCGTGCTTCGAACGACGACGCCGTTACGCCCGGACTCAGGGCTGTGACAGTCACGCCGCTGCCTTTGAGTTCGAGCGCGAGGCCTTTCGACAAAGAGAGGACATACGCCTTGGTCGCGTAATACGCGGCCATCCCAGGGCCAGCCGGTTGGTAGCCAACTACTGACGCGAGGTTGAGAATCTTGCCGCTCTGGCGACTCACCATGCCCGGGAGCGCGAGACGGGTCAGGGTCGTCACGACAGACACGTTCAGCCGCACCATTCGGTCGAGCGCATCCGCGTCCTGCTGCCATACAGGGCCGGCTCCGACAAATCCCGGGCGAGCACCCGAACGCTTACGCCATGGCGCTCCCGCAGCTCGACACTGAGGTCCTCCAGGGGCCGTGCGCTGCGCGCGACTAACACGAGATCATACGCGTCCCCGGCGAACAATCGCGCCAGCTCCGCGCCGATGCCGCTCGATGCTCCCGTAATCAGGGCCGTCGGCCGCGCCGTCACAGGGACCTACCTGCTTGCTTCCGCTTGACGCACCCCGACTTCGCGCACCCACGTGAGACCAAACAGCTGCCAGAGTGAGACGAAGTGCAGGACGAATGCGAGCGGCACCAGGAACGTCGGCACGAGAGCGAGCGGGAACTGCGTGGCCAACTCGGACGTCGGGGTCGTGTGGAAGACCTGCATTGGCCCGGTGTTCGTCGTGATGCCGAGCCCGATGGCTACCACCAGGTCTGCCAGACCGAAGAGATTGAAGATGATCGCGAGCCTTCGACCGCCGGGACGGTCCAGTCGATTAGCTACGCTGAAGGCGGCCAGGCCGACGATTACATCGCCGATGCCAGATGGGAGCGCCCAAAGCGCCGGCATCTGTCCAGCGAACATCAGGACCAAGAACACGGCGCCCACGAGGCGCCACACGTTGAGTCGGATCAGGTTCTTCTGGTTCGTGAGCAGGCTGCGCAGCGACGGGGATATCGCCAGAAACAGCGCAAGCCCCGCCAACGCGATTGCCAACTGGATACCGACAGGCGGAGGGCTGCGCGTGTCCGGCGGCATATAGAAGCCGCGTAAGGCCAGCACCACAGTTAGCGCAGCCCAGGCGGCGAGCACCGCTCCTGCGATGACTGCAACGAACGCGGTGCGCGTCGAGCTTCGTTCGCGCCACATGACCGCGAACATCGCGACCACTACGGCCGCCGTTGGGACCACTACCAGCCGGGCAAGCCACTGCGACGACACGCGCATTCCTCCGGACAGCTTGGCGCAACTGCGGGTACATCAGGATACATGTCCACGAGAAACAGAGCTGCGAAACGCTGCAGAACCTTGGTGGCCCCCGGCCGACTCGACAAGAAGGCACACGGGTGTGCCTAGGCGGCGCAAGCGTATGCGGAGTGGCTGTGCAGGTCTAGGATGCCCGGTGCGAATTTGTACGGGAATTGCCCGCGCCTGCAGCGGAGCGGAATTGCGCGGGGGTCATGCCCGTATGCTGCTTGAATACGTTGGACTCACATGCGCGTCCATCGAGGACTCGAAATAATCTATTGGCCTACTCCAGAGCGTCTCAATCGCCTATACCACTAGCGCTCTCCGACTCTTATACTCCTGTCCGGCGCCACACAGCGGTTATCCCAGGCACCGTCGTGACATCCGCCCCGCAGCCCCTGCATCACCTATCGCCTCGGAGCCGAACATGTCATCGGATACGACCATCGTGCAGGTGCACGGCTTGCGCTCTGCGCGCCGCACGCTTCCCAGTCTCGTCGGCCTCCTTGCGCTCGTCGCCCCGCTCGTCGGTCAAGCGAGACGAGGCCACGTCTATCACGTCAATTTCTATCAGGTCCGGCCCGGCGAGGAGAAG
>VBEN01000037.1 GCA_005881175.1 Chloroflexota bacterium | reverse complement strand
CCGCGCGAACGTACTCATCGCGGGCGGCTCCAGCAGCGGGAAGACGACGCTGCTCAACGGTCTCGCCAGCTGCATCGCGGGCGACGAGCGGATCGTGAGCATCGAGGAGGCGGCTGAACTGCGGCTCCAACAGGATCACGTCTGCCGACTGGAGTCGCTTACCGGCAGCGACAAAGCCGTCACCCTGCGACAGCTGGTCCGACATGCGGTTCGGATGCGGCCCGACCGGCTGATCGTCGGAGAAGTCCGCGGCGGCGAGGCTCTCGACATGCTGCAAGCCCTGAACACCGGCCACGAGGGCGCCATGACAACGATCCACGCGAACAGTCCGCGCGATGCGCTGTCCCGGCTCGAAACGCTCGTGCTGATGGCCGGGATCGAACTGCCGGTGCGAGCCATCCGGCAGCAGATCTACGGCGCACTCAACCTGGTCGTCCATGTCAGCCGGACGCCTGACGGGAGCCGCAAGGTGCTCAGCATCGCGGAGATAACCGGGTTCGACGACCAGACGATCGCATTGCAGGATCTCTTCGTCTCGGAAAGCTCGGCGGGGAATGGTGCACGCGGGTGGACGCGTCTTCGGCCGACCGGCATCCGTCCTCGAATCATGGACAAGATCCATCGGCTTGGTGCGGCGGGACCGGAACTCGACCGGCTCTACCCGAAGAATTCCGCGGCCAGCCCGATCAGCGGTCGCCGGACGGCGGCATCGTCCGACAGCTCTGGTGACGTACCCGGCCGCGACCGCCGCCTGAGCTAGCTCGACACCCGGTCGACGATCACCTCGGCGATCGCAAGGCACGCCGTGGCCGCCGGCGACGGCGCGTTCCGGACGTGAAGGATGCCTTCCTCCTCAGCGAAGACAAAGTCATCGAGCAGTCGACCGTCGGAAGAGACGGCCTGGGCGCGGACGCCCGCGCCGGCGGAGAGAACGTCACCACGCTGGAGCGCGGGGAGATAGCGCTGGAGCTCCCGGATAAAGGCGCGCTGATTCAAGGCGAGGCCGAACTCCGAAAGACCCATCCGCCAGTAGCGCCGGGCCATCCGGTAGAAGCCCGGCCAGCGCAACAGGCTCGCCAGCTCGCGACCATTGATGCGCGACCGGCGATACCCCTCCTTCGCCAATGCCAGGAGGGCATTCGGTCCAATCCAGATCGTGCCGTCCACCCGCCTGGTGAAGTGCACGCCGAGGAATGGAAAGGCCGGGTCGGGGACCGGATAGATCAGGCCTCGCACGAGGCCCTCACGCCCGGGCCGCAGCCGCGAGTACTCGCCGCGAAAAGGCACAATGCGTGGCTCACGGGAGCCACCCGTCAAGGCGGCAAGCTCATCGGACTGCAGTCCGGCGCAGGTCACCACCTGGCGAGTGGTGATGGTCGATTGTGTCGTGGCCACGGTCCAGCCAGCCGCGAGCCGGCGAAGCCCGGTCACCCGATGTTCGGTCAAGATCACTCCGCTGCGGGCGGTGATCTCGGCGGCCAGGGCGCGGGCCACCAGGCTGTAATCGACGATGCCGGTTGCGGGTGAGTAAACCGCGCGCAACCCCCGGGCTGCAGGCTCGATCCGGGTAATGCCGGTGCCCTCGATCAGCTCGAGCCCACGCAGCCCGTTGGCATCGCCTCGCCGTTTGAGGTCGTCGAGCCGGGTCAGCTCGTGCTCGCGGACGGCGACGATCAGCTTGCCCGGCTCGGGATGGACGATGCCGTGTGCATCGCAGAACGTCCGCAGCATGGCCGCCCCGCGGGTGCAGAGCCGCGCCTTGAGCGAACCCGGCTGGTAATAGATGCCCGAGTGAATCACGCCGCTGTTGTGCCCGCTCTGATGGAAGGCAATCCGCGCTTCCTTTTCGAGCACAACGACCCGAATGCCGGGCCGGCGGGTGATAACCTCCCGTGCAGTCGCCAGGCCGATCAAGCCGGCGCCAACGACGACCAGGTCGACGTCGTGCGAGAGGGTCAGAACCCGGCCGCTCGACGCCGGCGAGCCAGCGAGAACATGGTGAGCACCCGAAGCACAGCCCAGAACAGAGTGCCAAGGGCGAGCCAGAGGATCAGCAGCATCCCGCCCGAGCCGATCACGGTCGGCACGATGCTGAGGATCTTCAACCCGGCGAGCGGCCCCTCACTGGTGACGTCGGCCGGATGGATACCTGAGGCCCGGGGAGCCGTGGGAGCCGATGGCTTCAGGGCAATCACACCGCCGGAGGCGCCAGGGTGCGGATTCGCCGATGGCCCCGTCGCCCCGTGGGTCGATGCCGCGGCCGGCGTCGCCGAGGACAGCGGCGTCGGCGTGGGTGCTGGCGCCGAAGTCGGCCGCGGTGTGGCGGTCGGCGCCGGCGTTGGCGTCGGTATCGGGGTAGGCGTCGGGGCCGCGGTGGGCGTGGGCGTCGGAGCCGGAGCAGACGCACCCCAGGTCGGGTACTGAGCCATATAGTTTTCCAGCATCGAGTAACTCGGCAGCGCCCCCGTGGGCGGGTAGATGTTCATGCCGTCGCTTCCGGTGTCACTGATCATGTAGATGAAGACCCGCTGCACGACCCCCGAGGTTCGCGAGTTGTCGAGGATGTAATGGAGATATTGCGACTGCAGCGTGGTGCTGACGAGCGGGCCGGGCTGACCGTTCGAGTTCACCGCCCAACCGACTTCGGTGCACCATATTGGCTTGACGCCGTTGTATGCGGCTTGCACGGCGCGGATCGTCTGCCATTCCAGCGGGTACGAAGGCGTGCTGCCGCTGGTCAACGACGGGTCGCCGCCCGGGTAGTAGTGGAAATTGGCGAAGTCCATATAGGGGCCGTAGCCGTTCTGGTAGAGCCAGGTCATGTAACTCTGAATGTGCGGCGTGTTGACCCACCACATGCCGAACATCCCCACCAGCGCGGTCGGCGATTGCGCCTTGACCGCCAGGTAGCCGGCTTTGAGGACCGGACCGTAATAATTCGCGGCCCGGCACGGTAGCGTATTCGCCCAGCTTCCACCCCAGTATCCGTCGTATTCCTCGTTGCCGATTTCGAAGCTGTCTACGTAGCCATGCCCGTTGTTGCCGTTGTAGCGGGCGGCGATGATGGCGGCGAAGCTGCTCATCTCGCTGGCGCCGGGAAAGAGGTTCACGCCGTTGCAGACCTGGGTCTTGCGAAAGGCGGGGGCGTCCTGAATGGGTAGGGTGATGCGCACGCCCGCGGCGTTCGCCCGGGCAACATCGGAATCCATGCCGTTCCAGCTGTAGACCCCGGGAGAGGTTTCGATCGTCGACCAGTCCCGCTGCACCCGGGCCCACTTCACCCCGGAGGCCGTAACGCGGTTTTGGTAGCCCCAGATCGAAAAACCATAAGGGTTGGCGTTGTTGGCGGCATCGGCCCGCATCGGGGCCTGCAGCTCGGCGCATCCCAGCAAGCTCAACAGGAGAGCGGCGGCGAGGATTGCGATGGCGCGGCGGATACGCCGGACGGCCCCTCCATCCATGGCACCGTTGTAGCCCAGCGATCACGGAAATGGACCCCGTAAGGTGCCACCGATCGATGACAATGCTGCGGCGCCCGCCGGTCGTCACCGCGGCTTGAGCGCCGCGAAACGGATTCGTTACGTTCGCAAGGGCTCGGCGGGCTGGGCGGTGACCGGCACCTCCGTGTTGGCCGCCGGCCGCCGGCGAGCGCGCCGCCGCCGCAGGAGCCAGAGCCCGGCCGCTAATCCGAGCGGCGCCGCCACCAACAGGATGGAGCCCACCCCGATCAGGGCCGCTCGGGCGGGACTCGTCACCAGTAGCGGCGCAGCCGCCGGAAAGGGAACCACCGCCCCCGCGCGCCGATGGGCGATGGCGGCCCCGGTGGGCGCTGTTCGTCGTGCACCCGACGGCGCGGCTGCTGGAGACCGCGACGCCTGAGCCGCGCTCCCGGCGCTGCGCCCGCTCGTCGCCGGGATCGCCAGTGGCTTGAATCCAGCCAGTCCGCGCAGGTGATCCCGGAGGCTGACCCCGTATCCGGTCGGCGTTCCGTCGTACTTCGTGATGAGCACCGGGTTGCCGCAGTTGGGCCAGGTGTCCCAGGTCCAGGCCGTGTAGGAAAGCCCATGCTGGTCGGCCCAGGGAAGGAATTGATTCATCCATCCGCCGGCGCAGTCGTGCTCGCCGAACTCGGTGGCGACGATGGGCACCTGGGCGGCGAGCACCGGCGAGACGCCCGCGTTCCAGCGGGACGGCTCGCTCCACCAGGTTTCGGGATAGTAGACGTGCCAGCCGGCCGCGATCTGCCCGACCGGATCGTGTGGCCGGTAGTTGATCCACTGCGGGATGTCGCCGCCCCAGCCGTTGGCGCTGAGCGTCACCACGTTGGTCGCCCCCGTGGCGCGTACCGCATTGAGAAGCGTCTGCATGCCGGCCGCCTGCCAGGTGCCCGTCCCATCGCTGGTCGTGCAGCCATTGAGCCAGCAATCCCAGCCGATATCGTGCGGCTCGTTGAACAGGTCGAAGACGACCCCGTGATCGTTCTTGAAGAAGCCGGCCACCGATGTCCAGAACGCCGGCGCATGATCGAGGTCGGCCATCTTGCGGCCCTGCCCGGTCTTGCCGTCGGCGGGCAATGATCCCTGGGCATTCCAGTGAAGATCGACGATGGCGTAGATGCCGGCCGCGTGCAGGCGGCTGACGTAGCCGGCGATCGCGTTGCGGTAGTTGGCGCCGCTGAAGGCGGCCGGGGCGCCGTTGATGCCGAGCCAGCAATCCTCATTGAGCGGCACCCGGACCGCATCGATGTTCCAGCCGGCCATGGCGGCGATCGATGCGGCGTCGGAGGGCCCGTCGAAGACCGCCCAGTTGGCCATGCAGGCGTACTCCGAGCCCGAGCGGTTGACGCCCAGCAATCGAACCGTGCGACCGCCGCCGTCCACGAAATGGTTGCCCACGATGCGCACCGACAGCCCCGCCGCCTGCGCGGTGACGGGGGGTCCTGTGAATACCGCAAGGGCCACGCCGACGAGCGCGCCGGCCCCGATCAGGGCGATGTAGCGGCGCACGCGCGATCGAGAGAGGGGGTTCAGCGACATCCGCTGACCGGCATGTTACACGGCGGCCACCCTCAGCGCAGTCTCAGGTGGTAGCCACTCTCCGTGAACGCCGGGCGCGTCGAATACGGCCTGCGATCAGCAGCAGCGCAGTCAGGCCGGCGATTCCGAGGAGGGTTGTGGCGACTCCCACCAGGAGCAGTGGGGCATCGGCCTGCAGCGGCGTCAGCACTCGGGTGGGGGCGGCCGCCCGCCACAGCGCCGCCAGATGGTCGCGGACCCCGACCCCGTAGGCGGTCGGCGTGCCGTCGTAGGCGGTGATCAGCACCGGATTGCCACAGTCGGGCCAGGTATCCCAGGTCCAGGCGAGGTAGGAGATGCCCGCATCGTCGGCCCAGCTCATGAAATCCTCCACCCAATCGCGGGCGCAATCCTTTTCGCCGAACTCGGATGCCACCACCGGATAGCTGCCCGCCACCGGCCGCACCACCAGGTCACGGAGCGAGTCGAGACGTGGCCCGGGGTAGTAAACGTGCCAGGAAGCGGCCAGCTGCTGCGCCGGATCATGCACCCCGTGTGGCCAGCCGCGCAGGTCCCCCGACCATCGATTCCCCGCCACCAGGACGGGATTGCGCGCGCCGGTGCGGCGGACGGCATCCACGAGTGACTGGAACCCCGCCACCTGCCAGCGTCCGGTCGCGTCGCTGGTGACGCAGCCGTTCTGCCAGCAATCCCAGCTGATGTCGTGCGGCTCGTTGAAGAGATCGAAGACCACCGCGGAATCGCTCCGAAAGACCGTTGCCACCGAGCTCCAGAAAGCCGGCGCATGGTCGAGATCGGCCATCTGGCGGCCCTGGCCCGTCCGGCCGTCGGCGGGGAGCGTCCCCTGCGCGCTCCAGTGCAGGTCCACGATGGCGTACAGACCGGCCGCGTGGAGGCGGCGAACGTAGGTGCCGATCGCCTGGCGATAATTCGGACCGCTGTAGGCGGCGGGCGCGCCGTTGATGCCGAGCCAGCAATCCTCGTTCAGCGGAACGCGAACCGCGTTGATGTGCCAGGCAGCCATCGCGGCGATCGACGCGGCATCATCCGGACCATCGAAGCTGCCGCGGCCGTCCATGCACGCGTATTCGCTGCCCGACCGGTTGACGCCGAGCAACCGAACCGGCTGGCCGCCGCCGTCAACGAAATGATTGCCGACCACCCGGATGGACAGTGCCGCCGGGGCGGCGGCGATGGCCGGCAGCGCTGCGATCAGGACCAGGGTGAGCGCGATTAAGACCGGCAGCAACAAAAAGGCCGGCGCCGTGCGGCGCCGGCCTGGGCGGGCAATCCCTCTCACGCCAGCTGCCGGTAGTGGATCGGCAGGTTGAAAAGGAATCTCGTCATGCGCGGTCGCCGTACCAGCCAGATGTTGCTGTGCACCCGCTGCTCGGTGTCCCAGCGTTCCTTCGGGTGGCCGCCGCCGGCCAGGAATTCTATCTGCCGGATGCCGCGCCGCATGGCGTCCTGGAAAGCCCCGATCGTGGCCAGCAGCGCCACCGAGTGCGCCCGCCAGCTGGGCAAGAAACCGGAGTAGTAGAGGAACATCGTGTCGTCCTTTTCCAGCCACATCTGGACCGCGATCGGTTCTTTCGCCACCCGAATCGTCCCTATCCTCACCTGTCCAAGCTGGGCCAGCCTGGGCGCAACCTCGCGAATGAAGGCACGCCGGTTCGGATGGTCGAAGTAATCATCGTGGGCAATCCGCATGCTGGCTTCGGCCCGCTCGCGGTGCAGGTTGAACAAAAGCGGCAGGGCGGCCGAAATCTCGGCGGGCGTGGAGGCCACCTCGAAGCTGTAGGGCTGGCCCCGGCGCACCATGAGGCGCGGATAGTAGCGCACATTGTCGCGCATGCTCTTGTTGAGACTGGCGACCAGCGCCTCCCAGCTGGTGGGCACCCGGCGGTAATCGAAGACCACGCCCTTGCCGCGATAAGCGATGCGTCGCGTCATCCATTCCGGCAGTGGGTCGCGCTCGGCGAAGCCGGGGATGAGCACCGTGCTCCACGGACGGGCCTGCAGCCAGACGGCCAGGCTCTCGAGCAGCGCCATCCGGCAGTCAGTCGGAAACAGGAGCTCCCACTGCTCGGTGAGACCGTTCGCCAGGCCGTTGCCTTCCCAGCCGAGGGGGAGCAACATCGATAACCCGAGTCCGGGCGTTAAGAGGCGGCGGCGGAAGAAGGGAGCGATGCCGACCACCCGGCCGGCCTGGCGAAACTCGAGGATCAGCAAGGCGCGGCCCTCGCCGAAATGATTCCACCAGGCCCGGTTCCACTCCCATGTCTGGAATGGTGACGGCACCTCGAGCTGATCGACCAGCTGGTTCCAGTCCGTTTGCATGGCGTCGAAATCCGCAAGCGTCGTCACCTCACGGATCGCCACGGCCGAGGAGACCGCCTCGGGAGCCAGTCGGGTCAGCGCCATAGCTTCAGCGCACCTCCGCCAGCCGGCCCGCGTCCGACCAGGCAGCATAGCGGGTGGTCGCCCGGGCGAACTCCTGTGGCGTGCCGCAGTCGTACGAGTCGGCGGAGAACTCCAGGGCAAAGACGCCAGGGACCCCATCGGTCAGCGCCGCATAGCCCTCGGTGAGCTGGAGCTCGCCGGTCGTTTTTGCAAGGCGATCGGCCAGCGCGTCGAGCACCGGCTGGGTGACGACGTAGCGGCCGAAGATCGAGAGGTTGGATCGCGTGTGGCCGGCCGGCGGCTTCTCCACCAGCTCGCGAACCCGCAGGCGGCCAGAAAAGAGTTCGCACACCGCCATGCCGAAGCGGGGTGCCTCCGCCACCGGCACCTTGCGGACACACAAGGTCGGTGCCCCGGTTTCACGCGACAGGGCTTGCAGGTCGCGCCAGTGATCGACACTGGGCACGACGTCGTCCGGAAGCAGGACCGCAAACGTGTCCTCACCGGTGAGTTCGCGACTCAGCAGCACCGCCTCGCCCGGACCCCGGGTCCACTGCTCGATGAAGGTGAGCTGCATCCGGCGCGCAATCGACTGCGTCTCCAGCAATCGCGCCAGCGCCGCCAGGTTACCCTGTTCGGCCAGGTCGCGCTCGAGCTCGGGTGCAGGTTCGAAATAGGTGCGGATCGCCCGCTTCATGGGCGAGATCACGATGATGGCGGAGTCAAAGCCGGCGCCCTCGGCCTCCAGCAAGGCATGGTGAATCAGCGGCCACTCGCCCAGGAGGAGGAGCTCTTTGGGGACCGCGCGGGTCAGCGGAAGGAATCGAGTTCCCAGGCCGGCGGACGGAATCACGATGCGCATGCGATCTGTCCCTCCATCAGGCCGCCACGAGCGTGGCGAACCGCACCACCTGCTCGGCGCGCAGCCGGTCGACGAGGCGCTCGCGGGGAACCTCAACGTCCTGGTAGCTGATCACCTGGTCCTTTCCAATGTCCCGCTTCAGCCGGCAACCTTCGGCGACACCCATCGGCAGTAATTGCTCGGCCTGGACGATCTCCGCGTTCTCGCATTGCCCATAGGTCATGTAGAAGCCGATGCCATCGAGCACCTGCCCGGCCTTGAGGTCGACCTTGGCGGTGGTGATCACCTCGACCATCGGGCCTCCCAGCGGCGCCAGCACTCGATCCCTCAGCAGCACGGCGCGGGCGACGGAGATGGGAACTTCGAAGTGGCAGAGGTGATAGGGGGCGTAAAAGCTGTAGAGCGGACCCTCGCCCAGCCGGTAGAGGTTCAGGAAGTGGCGCTGCTTCGGATCGTCGTGCGTGGCAAACACGAACACACCCGGCGCCGGCTTGGCGCCGACGACATAATCCACGATGCCGCCCAGTTCCCGAAGCCGATCGACGTCATACCGACCGGTCAGCTCGTCGACGTGACCGCTGACCTCGTAGCCGAGCATGCCGCGCTGCGCCACCCGCATGCCGGTGCCGTTGGCCACGATCGCCTGCTCGAAGGAGATCTTCGTACCGTCGGCGAAGCTCGTCGCCATCTGCGGGGACAGGCCCCACCTGGTCGCGTATCCCTCCTGCGTCGTCGGGTTGCGGTAGTGGTCCTGCAGGCCTTTGATGTTGCCGCACAGGAGAGGCGTCAGTCCGAGGCCCTTGACGAAGCGGTACAGATTCATCTGGACCCCGGGCTGGTCGCCGTCGCAGGCCGTCAGGATGACGCCCGCGCGGTCGGCATACACCTGGAGGATCGGCCCCACGGTGCCGTCGAGCTCGGCATTCATCAAGACGATGTCCTTGCCGTGCGCGATCCCGTCGAGGACCACGCCGGCGGCGAAGTCGATGCTGCCGGTGACCTCGATCAGGGCGTCGATCGGGCCGGCTCGACACAGGAGCGCGGGATCATCGGTGACCGCCGCCCGCCCGGCGGCGATCGCACCCTCCAGCCCGCTCACGGTATCGACCGTCGCCACGTCGCGGATGCCGGCCTCGGTATAGGCGCGAATTGCCGCCTGCGGATGGCGGTTCGAGATCGCCACCAGCCGCATCCCGGGCACCGCGTTGACGATCTGATTGGTGATCGCCCGGCCCATCGCGCCGGCGCCGATCATGCCGACCCGGACCGGCCGGCCGCTCCGCTCGCGTTCCTGCAGCGCGCGATCGACGATGATCATGCGAGTGCGCCAACCGGGAGCGGCTGCAGCAGCGGCCAGCCGGCGTCCTTTTCGGAGATCATGCTGACCGGCAGGGGCAGCGTGATGTGCAGCCGCGGGTCGCTGTAGCTGAGCCCGCGCTCCGAATCGGGGGTGTAGAACTCACTGACCTGGTAGATCGCTTCGGCGTCGTCGGTCAGCGTCTGATAGCCGTTGGCGAACATCTCGGGAACATAGATGGCCCGCCGGTTTTCCGCCGATAGGGTCACCTGGAAGTGGGACAGGTACGTCGTCGAGTCCGGCCGCAGGTCCACGATGATGCTCTGGATCGCGCCCCGGACGCAGCGGATCAGTTTCGCCTCGGTCGCCGGGGGAAGCTGGTAATGCAACCCGCGCAGCGTCCCCTTGCGATGGTTGAACGACAGGTTGCATTGCGCGACGACCGTCTTCAGCCCGTGCGCGGCGAACTCCTGCTGACAGAAGGTCCGGGAGAAGAACCCCCGCGCGTCGGTGCGGGGCTCGAGGTCGATGACAAACGCCCCCTTCAGGTCGGTCTCGGTGAAGATCATGCCGCCACCAGGGTGCGCCAGCGGAGCGACCCATCGAGCTGGTCGGACGCCAGCAATGCCCTCAGCTGAAGCAAGCGGGTATAGCTCGGGCCCTGGAAGGTCTCGGCCGTCAGCCCCACCGCGCGGTAGCCGTCGAGCAGCTGACCCGCCCCGCGTGCGGCATTCCAGGTCGGCGCAAACCCGGGAAGCGAAGCCAGGATCTTCTTGAAGCTGACGCGATAATTGCGCGGATCCGGGTTCTTCCCCACATATTCCACGGTGGCCTGGGGCAGGAGCTCGTTGACGATGCCGGCCAGGTCGCGGACCTGGTAGTTCTCGCCGTCGGCTCCCACGTTGAAGGCCTGGTTGTGGACGGCCGCCCTGGGCGCGATCAGCGCCTGGGCAAACGCCATGGCGATGTCCTCCACGTGGACGATCGGACGCCAGGGGGAGCCATCACTGAGGATCCGGATGCGGCCGGTGGTGAAGGCCCAACCCATCAGGTTGTTGAGAACAAGGTCGGCGCGAAGGTGGGACGAGATCCCGTAGGCGCTGCCATTGCGCATATAGACCGGCGTGAAGTCGCCATCCGCCAGGTCCGCGATGTCCTCTTCGGAGCGCGCCTTGGACACCGCGTACGGGGTCAGCGGGCGCATCGGCGCATCTTCCGAAAGCAACGCATCCTTCCAGCCGTCGCCGTACATGCTGCATGAGGAGGAGAAGACGAATCGCGTCACGCCCGCGTCCTTCGCCATCCGGGCGAGGTGCACCGAGCCGCGATGGTTGATGTCATAGGTCCAGTCCGGGTTCAGGTCGCCCAGCGGGTCGTTGGCCAGCGCCGCCAGGTGGACGACGCCGTCGAAGCCGCGCAGGTCCTCGACCGTGACGTCGCGCACATCCTTTCGAATCGAGGGGACCGTGACGGCGCCGTCGCCGAAGAGACAATCGCCGAAGAACGCGGTATCGAGACCGACGACATCGTGGCCGGCCGCCGTGAGATAGGGGGTCATCACCGAGCCGATATAGCCCTGGTGACCGGTGATAAGGATACGCATTAGATTGCTTCCACCTCTCTTCGTATTGGTTGGATCGAATCGCCGGACAGCGTGTCGTGGTAGTAACGGTCGAGCTCATCAGCCAGCGGGCCGATCGCGTGGTGTCGTTCGACGTAGTCCCGGCCGGCCCGGCCCATCTCGCCGGCCAGCCGCCGATCATCCAGCAGCCAGCAGATCCGCTCCGCAAAGGCTCTCGCATCGTTGGCGACGAAGCCGTGACCGCCTTCTTCGAAGCGCAGGTCGCCGACCGCCGCCGTCGTGGTGACCACCGGGATGGCGCAGGCCATCGCCTCGAGCACTTTGTTCTGAATGCCGACCGCATAGCGGAGCGGCGCGACCGCTACGGCGGCGCCGGCGATCAGGCGCGAGAGCTCAGGGACGTAGCCGGTTACCTCGACGTCGGCGCTGCGCCGGCGGAGCAGCGCCGCTGGCGGCCTGGCGCCGGCGATCAACAGCCGCGCCTCCGGATGTCGCGAGCGGACGTGTGGCCAGATCTCGTCGCAGAGCCAGCGGGCCGCGACCCGGTTGGCGTGAAAGCTCATCTTTCCGGTAAAGACCACGGTGTTCGGCGACCGCTGCAGCCCCGGCCGGAAGCGAAAGAGGTCGACCGGGTTGTGCAGGACCTGGACCGGTGCAGCCGGTTGCAGCGCCAGCAGCCCGGCGGCGTCCCGGCGCGAGGCGACCAGCACCCGGGCCACCGACGAGATGGCCGTCGACTCGAAGCGGGAAAGGCGGCGCGCCTCATGCTCAAAGATTCGCCGGCGAGCGAGCCCCTGATAGGGCGCCGCCTGGGCGAACAGGTCCGAGACGCAGTCGACCGCGTCGAACAGGACGCGACGGCGATCGGACTTAGGCACGAAGCTGAAGGCACGGACATGCTCCACGTGGATCACGTCGTATTCACCGTCCGCGATCGCCGCCCGAACCGCACGCCGCATGCGCCGCGATTCGACCGCCATGGCCTGCAGCGGATAGGCCCGGTCGGGCAGATGGCGGAGCGCGGCCAGCCGGTCCAGGCTGGTGACACGGAACGGCGTCAGGATATCGATCGCGTGCCGCTCGCGGAGCGCTCCCAGGAACAGCCACGGGCGAACCGCGATCGCTGAGGGCGGATGCGGCCCTATATATAGGATGCGCAGTCTAGCCATGGATTAAGAGCGCCTCCTGGTACGTGGTTTCCGTTTGGGCGGCGACCGCCTCCCAGGAGTTGTCGCTGCTTGGCGGCGGGGCGGGCGGATAGGGCCCCATCAGCGCCCGGGCCACGGCCGATGCCGACCGCTCCTCCACCAGGGCGCCGTAACGGTAGCGAGCGAACGCCTCGCCCAGACCCCCGGCGTTGGTCACGACCACCGGTTTGCGAAAAGCCGCGGCCAGTTCGAACGCGCCGCTGTCCGAGGTGTCGGTATAGGGGAGCGCCACCACGTCGGCCGCCGCGAAGAAGGTGGCGATGTCGTCCTTGGCGATGAAGCGCAAATGCCAGGCCACCGGCAGCCCGTCCCGCCGGGCGCGCTCCATGCGTTGGCCCACGTCGTAAAGCGGCCGGCCCGCGACCAGCCCGATCAGGTCGTGGCCCTCACTCCGCGCCACCTGGAGCGCCTCCAGGAAGAGGTCGAGGCCTTTATACCGGCGGATGAAGCCGAAGAACAGCGCCACGCGACTCCGGGATGGGAGTTGAAGCTGCTGGCGGGCCGCCGCCCCGTCCGGGAGAGCGCTGGCAAGCGGCGTGTAGACGCCGTGCGGCACCACGTCGATGCGGGCGCCGGGCAGCGCCTGGATGACCTTGTGCCTGGTCGAGTCCGAATGGCAGATCAAGCGATCGAAGCCGCCGTAGAAACCCGAGAATGACCCCAACCAGGGCCGGCGTTCGTGGGCGCGAGCGTCGTGGACCGTGCATACGGTGGCCATCCGCAGCCCGCGATAGAGGAAGCGCTCGATGACGGGCAGAACCGTACCCTGCGCGTGCACGACATCCGGCTGGAAGTGCTCCAGAAAATCGCGCGCCGGGTCGAGCGCCCTGGCCAGCTGCATGGCCTTGCGCGCTTTTGGCTGGGTCGAGGCGTACGCAAAGGGGCGGACGATCTCATACGGCGGATCGGGACGCAGCGGTTCGAACAACGTCGAGGTCACCACCGCCACTTCGATGCCGCGGCCGGCCAGCGCCCGGGCCAGGCAGTCGGTGTAGTCGGCGGTGCCGCCGATGCCGAAGAATTCCACCAGGGCGACGCGTCTGGGGGCGGCCCCCCTGACGGCGTCGCCCGCGGCGACGGCGAGCATCGCGCTGCTCACCGCCGGACCCTCGTCGTGTGCAGGACGAAGGCCGCCAGCGGCAGCAGCGCGTCGCCGAGTGGCCGCATGTGCGGCCGCGACTGGCCGACGATTCGCCACTGGGTCCAGTGGTCGCGCACGGTCGGGTTCGTGCTCCGTCCGTCGAGGGCGGCCCGCACCGCGATCCGCACAGCGCGCCGCCGGAAGTCCGCGCGCAGCTCTCCAAGCAGGCCCTCGGCCTCGGCCAGTTTCCGCACCGGCTCGAAATAGGCGTTGTACAGGTACTCGTGGAGCAGAATGAGTTGATCGACGCGGTCGGCACGGAAGCTGCGCAGCGCCAGGTTGGCGGCGCTGGCGGCGCCGTTGTGAATGCTGAAGCAAGAGAGTGGCTCATCGACGTAGGCGATGCCGGTGTGAAGGCCGACCCGCAGCCAGTACTCGAGGTCGGGGATCTGCACGAGATCTTCGTTGAAGGCGCCGAACTCGTCGAAGACCGAGCGGTGCATCATCACCGCCGTCGGCTCGCCGACGAAGTTACGGCCCCGGTACTCCAGGGCCAGCCTGGCGACCTCGTCGGGCGTGATGTAGGTGCGGCCGGGAAGTAGTTCGCGCACTTCATAGCGGCGAACCTCCCGCTCCATCAGGATCCGCTGGGCCTCGTCGACGCCCTCGTAAAAGAAGAGGCGGCGACAGATCGCCATCCGGTACGTGCTGCCTGCCGCTTCGAGCAGGCGCTCGATCGCGGTGGGGGCCAGGACGTCATCGACATCCATGAACTTGATCCACTCGCCCCGCGCCAACGCGATGCACCGGTTCCGATTGGGCACCAGGCCGATGTTCGTGTCATTGACCACGACCCGAATCCGCCGGTCTCGGCCGGCCCAGGCGGCCAGCAGGGCGCCGGAGTCGTCCGTCGACTGGTTGTCCACCACCAGGATGTCGAGGTTGGTGTAGGTCTGTTTGACGATCGCCTGCAGGCAGCGTTCCAGGAAGGTATGGCCGTTGTAGACCGGAATGCAGACCGTGACCATCGGGGCGTTCACTCGCTTCGCCCCGCGAGCGCGTTGCGCACGAATGGAAGCAGGGGTCGCATTCCCCAAAGAACGATGCCGCCCAACAGGAGCAGGTCGATGCCGAAACGGGCGGCGGCGGGAAGGGGCAGGAGGCCGACCACCACAAGCGGCAGGGCACAGACGACGTAGAGCACCGCCACTTCGCGCACGACCTGCAAGACCGTCGGCCAGCCGATCTGGGAGGGGAGCACGAAGATGACCAGGCTGTTGATCAGGGTGGCGACGTAATAGCCGATCACGACCCCGACCACCCCGATGCGGGTGCCAAGGCCGATGCCGATCACCACGAAGGCGATCGAGTTGGCGATCAAGTTCCACAGCACCAGCCGGGTCCGGCCGGTCATGCGCAAGACCTCCCAGCCAACCGTACCCAGGGGCGAGAGCAGTGGATAGACGGCGGTCAGGATCACGTAAGGAATGGATGGTGTCCAGCGGCTGCCAAACAGCTGCCCCACCACGAAGCTGGCGTTGAACAGCAGCAGGAAGCACCAGGTGGCCTCCAGGTAGTTGATCGACATGGCGGTCCGCTTGAAGATGGCGCCCAGCCTCTCCCGGTTCTCTCGATGCGCGGCGAAGATCGGGAGCATCACCCGGAGCAGCGGAATCTCCACCAGGAAGGGAAGCCGTGACGTCAACCAGCTGGCCATGATGTAGAAGCCGGCCGCGGTGGCGCCGGCCACCGACCCGACCAGCAAGCCGTCCACCTGGGTCAGCAGCACGCCGGCGAGGGCAAGCCAGACGAAATCCCTGGCAGAGACCAGCGACCGCCAGGCGTTGTCCAGGCGCGGCCGGAGGAAGACTTCGCGGCGGCTGCGCCACAGAAGGAATGCGGAATAGGTCGACACCTGCACGACCGAGGCGACGCTCAACGACCAGGCCGTCTTGAAGTGCGCCGAGATGACGATCGCGCTCACGACGAACGCGAGCGCACCGAGGCCCTGCGGCGCGACCAGCCGGAAGAGCCGCTGGCGGTTGTTGAGCTCGGCCTCGGCGCCGAGCGTCCAGGTGCGGGGGAGAAGGGTGAGCGCCAGGACCGCGGTCGTGAGCGGCAACTGGGGCGACAGCCGGGATAGCAGCGGCATCGCCGCGACCAGCGCCAGCAGCAGCACGATCGTCGTGGAGGCAATCGCCCCGGGCAGATCGCGCCAGTAGCGGGTGGTCCGCCCGCTGGTCGCCCACTGCGTGAGGTTGAGCTCCCGCAGCGTATCGACGATGCCGATGATGACGACCGCCTCACCGAAGACCCCCCACTGGGTGGGAGCGATGATGCGGGCCAGCGCCACCCGCGTGAGCAAGGTGGTGGCCTGGGCCAGCACCTGCACCAGGTAGCCCGACCCGATCGACAGCGCGAGGTTGCCCGATGGTCGGCGCTCGTCGACCGCGGCAGCCTTCGCCGCGGCGAGCGTCGCGTCCGTTTCGTTGACGGGTTGCGGTCTCAGCATCCTGGGTTGGGGTTGTGGATCGCGCGGATCAAGGAGATTGCGGCGCCCCCTTCAGGTGGCGGGCGCAGACCCGGACGGCGTAGGCGTGAGAGCGGGTACGCTCGGCGCGCCAGCCCACGCGGATGGAGGAGGCAACCCAGAGGCCAGCATTGATCAGGACCAACATGGCCGCCAGCGCTCGGGCGCCGAGCCGCGAGCCGTGCAGCCGCTGATAGCGGATCTTGCTGCTGCACAATTGCGCGCGGCGGCGAATGCTGCCGCTCTTCCCGACGAAATGCACGACGCGGGCGGCCGGGAGACAGGTGATCTGCCAGCCCAGCTTTCGGGCGCGGTAGCACCAGTCGACCTCTTCGTTGTACATGAAGTAGCCGGTATCCAGGGCGCCCACTTCACCGACCGCGATGGCCGAGAGCATCATGCAGGCGCCCTCGATCCAGTCCACTTTCGAGCGCGCGTCGTCATGCACGCGGGACCGGCGCAACCCGAGCACATTCGCCACCTCCTGGCGGACGGTCGGAAAACGGTCGTGGCAGCCGGCCCAGCGCGCGTCGCCGTCGATCAAGCACGGCCCGACCGCCGCCACCCAGAGGTGGCTGGCGATGTACCCGTGCAGCTTTCCGATCGCGCCCGGCAACGGTCGGGCATCGGTATTGAGCACCAGCAGGTAGTTGGCCGGGCACCGCCGCAGGAGCTCATTGACGCCCCCGGCGAAGCCGCGGTTCTCGGAGCTCTCCACCAGATGCACCCGCGGAAAGGCCTCGCGCAACCGGGCTGCGCTGCCGTCGGTCGATCCGTTGTCGAGGACCCAGACCGTATAGGTCGGGTTTTCCTCAAACAGGTGGCGCAGGCACTCGATGAGCAGCTCGCGCGTATTCCAGTTCACGATGCAAACCGCCATGTCGGTCGTGGTCGCGGTGGATGGCCCCAGCATCTGGCTCATGCGGGCTGCAGGAAGGCGCGTTGCTCGAGGCAGCGGTCGACCGCCTGGACAAACGTGTCCTGGGCGCGTGTCCAGCTGTAGCGAGCGGCCGTCGAGCGGGCATTGTCGATCAGGGTGTGACGCAACACCGATCCGGACATCAGCGACACGACCGCCGCGGCGAACTCCGCGGGCGTGTCCTCGACCAGCACCTCATGCCCCGGCGAAACCGCAAGGCCTTCGACCGCTTTGGAGGTCGCCACCACCGGACAGCCGAGGGCAAATGCCTCGAGCACCTTGATGCGCGTCCCACCGCCGCGCAGGAGCGGAACGGCCAGCACCCCGCTCGAGCTGACGAACTCCTCGTAGTCGGGGACCAGTCCCGCCAGGAAGACACCGGGAACTGACTGCAGTCGCCGGGCAGTCTCCGGATCGGGGGGCTGGCCGGTGACGACGAAGGTCGCGCCCGGCTGTCCCTTACGGACCAACGGCCAGATCTCCCGAAGAAAGTAGTCGACGGTCTCGAGGTTGGCGCGGTAGGTCAGGGAACCCGTATAGATGACGCGGGACCGGTCGACAACACCGGCGTACGGGCTGAAGACGTCAGTGCCATTCGGCACGGTGCAGCCCCAGGCGCGCCGTGGCGCAACCTCCCGCCGGATCCATCGCAACTCGGCGTCCGACACGGCCAGGTAGGCGTCGAAGTGATCCAGCATCTGCCGAAGGAAGCGCTTGAACTTCCAGACGCGCGCCTGGCTTCGAATCGTCTTCACCGGCGATCGGAACGCGAACGGCTCGCAGCCGTCCAGGATCTTGATGAAGCGGCGGTCATCGAGCCTGGACACGTAGTCGCCGGCGGCCATCTCATAGGCGATGACGACATCAGCCTGGCGCGCTTCCGCCACCTGCCGGATCTGCTCGAAGAGCGCCGGCTGGTAAATCAACCGGAAGTGCCGTGGGGTGGGCTGCAGCAGTGCCAGCATCGACGTCAGGCGGCCTGGCAGGTGCGACCTCCAGGACGCGGTGTAGGCGACGCTGCTGAGATCCGGATGGACTCCGTCCGCCGGTGGCTCGAAGGCAAAGAGATGACACTGATGCCCGGCCGACGCAAGGGCGGCGAGCAGTTTCGAGGATCGGACCCGGGCGCCGTTGGTGGCGGGATAGGGGAACCAGGGCGTGACGAACAGAATCTCCGTCGGC
>VBEN01000052.1 GCA_005881175.1 Chloroflexota bacterium | reverse complement strand
TGAGTGCCGGCCGGGTGCAGTCGGTTGCGGTCCGGCTGGTCTGCGAGCGGGAAGAGGAAATCGAGAAGTTCGTCCCGGTCGAATCCTGGACGCTCGACGCGATGCTCTCGAAGCTCGATCTTCCGCAACGGGTCTTCGCGGCCCGGCTGTTGAGCAAGCAGGGTAGTGAGGAGAAGCTCGACCTCACGCAGGAGAGCCAGGTGCGCGAGATCATCGGGCAGCTCGAGGGCGCCAGCTACAAGGTGCTCTCCATCGAGACCAAGGACAGCACGCGCAACGCGCCACCGCCCTACAAAACCAGCACCCTGCAGCAGGACGCATCGAACCGCTTGCGGCTGAAGCCGAACCGGACGATGAGCCTCGCCCAGCAACTCTACGAAGGTGTGGAACTCGGAACCCAGGGGCCGGTTGGCCTGATCACCTACATGCGCACCGACTCCTTCCGCATCTCCGATGAGGCGGCGACCGCAGCGCGGCACTTCATCACCGATCACTTCGGGCCCACCTACGCGCGCCGCGACAAGTTGGAATTCAAGGCGAAAGGCCCAGTGCAGGATGCGCACGAGGCCATCCGGCCGACCGATGTCGAACGGACGCCGGACTCGATGCGGCCGTTCCTGACGCCGGATCTGTTCAAGCTCTATCGCCTGATCTGGCAGCGCTTCACCGCCAGTCAGATGTCCGCCGCCCGATTCGCGCAAACCCGCGTCGACATCGGCGCCGCCGATTACGTGTTCCGGGCGAACGGTTCGGTGCTGGTCTTCGACGGCTTTACACGGGTCTGGGAGCGGGACTCGGACAACGATGAGGAAAAGGAACTGCCCGCGCTGACGGTCGACGAGCTGTTGAATCTGCAAGAGCTGAAGCCGGAGCAGCACTTCACCCAGCCGCCGCCGCGCTACACCGAAGCCTCGTTGATCAAGGCGCTGGAGGAGTTCGGGGTGGGCAGGCCGAGCACGTTCGCCCCCACTGTCGAGGTGATTCAAACCCGCCACTATGTCAGGCAGGAAGAGCGCCGGCTGTTCCCCACCGAGCTGGGCAAGACGGTGAACGGCTGGCTGATCGAGCATTTCCCCGTAATCGTCGACGTCAAGTTCACGGCTGGGATGGAGGAAGAGCTTGATGATGTCGAAGAGGGTCGGCGCAAATGGGTGCCGATCGTCCGCGAATTTTTCAAGCCGTTCTCGAAGACGCTGACCAAAGCGGAAGCGACCGCCCGCGTCAAGGTGCCGATGCGCGAAACCGGCGAGGACTGCCCGAAGTGCAAGGAGGAAGGCCGAAACGGCCGGCTCGTCTATCGCATGAGCCGGTTGGGCGAATTCATCGGCTGCTCCCTGTACCCGGAATGCGATTACATCAAGGGGCGAGAGGGCCAGGAAAAGGCGCCGCCGCCGGAGCCGACCGGCGAACCCTGTCCCCGCTGTGGCAAGCCGCTGGTCAAGCGAACCGGGAAACGCGGACCTTTCGTCGCCTGCTCGGGCTATCCAAAATGCCGCTACGTCAAGCGGGAGATCGATCCGGCCGACATCGTCCCCGACCGTGTCTGTCCGACCTGTGGCAAATCCTTGCTCAACCGCAAAGGCCGGTTCGGCAGCTTCATCGGTTGCTCCGGCTACCCGGATTGCCGCTACATCGAGGGCGGGAAGCGGACCGTCACCCCACCGGCGGCGAGTGAGCTGCTCCTCGACGATCCGTGCCCGCGCTGCGGCAAGCCGCAAGTGATGCGCACCGGCCGGTATGGAGAATTCAAGAGCTGCAGCGACTACCCCACCTGTAAGCCCGAGCGCGCCGCCCGCACGACGGCCGGGCGCGGACGCGGCCCGCGGGCCAGGAAGTCGACGGTCCCGGCCGCGTAAGCGCCGGTTTCAAACTCTGACTGAGCGGCTATACTTTCCCGAGCATCAAGCACGCCTTCTGACGGCGCCGGGTTGCCTCGCATGAGGTCCGCGCGTCGGACGACGGGGGCGGAAGTAGAAACAGGGAGGTTCGTTTCGCATGCCACTCGTCACGCTCAAGCAACTCCTCGAGGCCGGGGTCCACTTCGGTCATCAGACCAGCCGCTGGAACCCCAAGATGAAGCGGTACATCTTCACCGCTCGCAACGGGATCCACATCATCGATCTCCAGCAAACGGTCAAATTGCTCGACGACGCCTCCACCTGGGTGAAAGACGTGGTGGGCGGCGGCCGGATGGTGCTCTTCATCGGAACCAAGAAGCAAGCCCAGGAATCCATCGAGCTGGAGGCGCGTCGTTCGGGAATGCCCTTTGTCAACCACCGCTGGATGGGCGGCATGCTCACGAACTTCACCGTGATGCGGCGCCAGATCGATCGCCTCAACAGCCTGCGCGCGATCCGCAACGATGGCGGATTCACCGGCAGCAAGAAAGCGATTACCCAGTTGGAGGAGGAGTACCAGCGGCTGGAGCGCTTCTTCGGCGGCATGGCCGAGATGAAGCGCTTGCCGGGCGCGGTTTATGTCGTCGACCCGCGTAAGGAACACATCGCCGTCACCGAGGCCCGCAAGCTCGCCATCCCGATCGTCGCCATCACCGATTCCAACTGCGATCCCGACGAGATCGACCATGTCATACCGGGGAACGATGACGCGATCCGCGCCGTCAAGCTGATCACGTCGAAGATCGCCGATGCGGCCCTTGAAGCGCGCCAGCTGATCAGCCCGGAGGAGCTTACGGCCGCGCCCGAAGTCCCGGTGACCGCAGTCGAGTTCGGCGCGGAAGAAGAGGAAGAGGAAGAGAAAGGGTTTGCCGGCATGCCGACCATCGATGAGGCCGAGTTCTACGAGGACGAGGCCCTGGACGACGAGAAATAGCTAATGGCCATCTCCGCGGATCAGGTCAAAGCGCTGCGGGACGCCACCGGCGCCGGAATGATGGATTCCAAGCGCGCCCTGGAAGCGACCAACGGTGACATCGAAAAGGCCAAGGACTGGCTCCGCCAGAAGGGGATCGCCAAAGCGGGAACGAAGGCCGCCCGCACCGCGAAGGAAGGCATCATCGCGACCTATGTCCACCACAACCACCAGCTGGGGGTGCTCGTCGAGCTGAACAGCGAGAGTGACTTCGTCGCGCGGAATGATGAGTTCCGTCATCTGGCCCACGAGATCGCCGTGCACATCGCCGCGGCCGAGCCGCGCTATCTGCGGCGCGAGGACGTTTCCAAGGACGTGCTCGACCGCGAGCGGGCCATTTTCGCGGCGCAGGCCAGCGACCAGAAGAAACCACCCCAGGTGGTCGAGAAGATCATCCAGGGCAAGCTCAACGACTTCTACAAGCGCGAGGTCCTGCTGGACCAGGCCTGGGCGAAGGACGACAAGCGCACGGTGGATCAGATGCTCAAAGAGGCCATCGCCAAGCTTGGCGAGAACATAACCATTGCGCGGTTCGCCCGTTTCAAGGTCGGAGAGGCCAGCTAGTCGAACCAGTTCATGCTGTGATCAAGCCGTCGGCCCTGCCGCGCTACAAACGGGTGCTGCTCAAGCTGGGCGGCGAAGGTCTCGCCGGTAAGGCAGCCTTCGGCATCGACCCGGACGTCGTCCACGACATCGCCGATGACATCGTACGGGTGAAGAATGCGTACGACACCCAGTTCGCGATCGTGGTCGGCGGCGGCAACATCATCCGCGGCGATGCCGCGAGCAGGCGAGGCATGGACCGGGTCACGGCCGACTACATGGGCATGCTCGGCACCGTCATCAACGCGCTCGCCCTCCAGGACGCGTTGGAAAACATGGGCCAGCCGACCCGGGTGCAGACCGCCATCAGCATGCACCAGATTGCCGAGCCGTACATCCGCCGCCGCGCGGTGCGTCACCTGGAGAAGGGCCGGGTGGTGATCCTCGCCGCGGGCAGTGGCAACCCCTACTTCAGCACCGACACGACGGCCGCCTTGCGCGCAGTTGAGATCGAGGCGGAGGTGGTGCTGAAAGCGACCAAGGTGGACGGCATCTATGACGCCGATCCAAAGGAAAACCCGAAGGCCAAGCGGTTCAGTCGCCTCGACTACCTCGACCTGATCAACAAAGACCTGCGCGTGATGGAACGTTCGTTGGACCGCCGGCATGATCGAGGCCAATCTCAAAGAGGCCGAGACCAAGATGCAGAAGAGCCTCGACGCGCTCGCCAAGGAGATTCTGACCATCCGCACTGGGCGGGCAAGTCCGGCGCTGGTGGACAAGATCCAGGTGGAGTACTACGGCAACCCAACGCCGTTGAATCAGCTCGCCACGATAACGGTCCCGGAGGCGCGCATGATCATCATCCAGCCCTGGGACCGGACCATCATGGGTGCGGTGGAGAAGGCGATCCAGAAATCCGAGCTAGGTCTCAACCCCGGTAACGACGGTCAGCTGATCCGGGTGCCGATTCCGCCGCTGAACGAGGAGCGGCGCCGGGAATACGCCAGGCTCGTCAAGCGATACGCGGAAGGCGCTCACGTGGCAGTGCGCAATATCCGGCGTGAACAGATGGACCGGATCAAGACCCTCGAGAAGGAGAAAAAGATCTCGGCCGACGAGGCTCGCCGAGGTGGTGAGCAGCTGCAGAAGCTTGCCGATCGCTACATCGGCCTGGTCGACCAGGTGGCAGCCCGCAAAGAAGCCGAGATCATGGAGGTCTGACGCTCAAAAACTACTGGTGAGCCAGGTGTCCTCGCCCGAACACGTCGCAATCATCATGGACGGCAACAGCCGCTGGGCGCGCGAGCGTCTGCTTCCGCGGGTGATGGGGCACAAGGCGGGAATCGAGGCGATCCGCCGGGTGGCTGAGGCAGCCGACCGCCGCGGCGTCCGGGTGCTGACCCTCTATGCCTTTTCAACCGAAAACTGGTTACGCCCGCGCGACGAGGTGGACGCCCTGATGAGCCTCTTCTCCGAGACCATTCGCCGAGAGGTGGATGAGCTGGCGCGCCGGGGAATCGAGTTGCGGTTCTCCGGCCGGGTGCACGAACTGTCGCCCGCACTGCAGGAGCAAATGCGCCAGGCCAGCGAACACACCCGTGTGGGTGCCAGAGCACTGCTCAACATCGCCATCAACTACGGCGGCCGCGGCGAGATCGTCGACGCGGTCCGCGAGCTGGCACGCGAGGGTGCAGACCTGACCCGGCTCGAGGAGGCCAGCCTCGCCGCCCACCTCTACACCCGAGGCCTACCGGACCCTGACCTCGTCATTCGCACCGCCGGCGAAATGCGGCTCAGTAACTTCCTGCTCTGGCAGGCCGCGTATTCCGAGTTCTACTGCACCCAAACCTTATGGCCGGATTTCGCAGATGCCGACTTCGACGAGGCGATCGCCTCATATCAGCGGCGGCAGCGTCGTTTCGGTGCGCGTCCCGAGGAGGTCTCCAATCGAGGTCGCTGACGCGGCATCGAACCCCGCCGCGCTGAGCGAGGCGCGCCGCTCCAACATGGTGGTTCGTATCGGCACGGCCGCCGTGCTGATCGCCGTGGTGCTGGCGGCGCTGATCGCTGGCTCCATCTGGGTGTACGCGGCCATGGCCGTGGTTTTGGGCGCGGCCCTGATCGAGTACTGGCAGCTGACGCGCGCCATGGGCACGCCGGCGCCGCTCTGGTTGTTGTTTCCGCTGAGCTACGCTCTCCTGCTCCGCGACCGTCTGCCTCCCTGGGCAAGCGTTACTTTGATGCTGGCCGTGGCGACGGTCGTCGGTCTCACCACGATGGTGCTGGTGCGTGACTGGCGGGGTAGCCTGACACGCTGGGCCCTGGGAGTCGGAGGCAGCCTCTACCTAGCCTTCACGTTGAGTTTCTACCTGTCCCTGTACTTCCTCCACCAACCGGATCCGAACCATCTGGGGTTCGGATACGTGATCGCCGTCTTCGGCGCCATCTGGGTCGGTGACACGGCGGCGATGGTGGCCGGCCTTCGATTTGGCCGTCACCACTTCTTTTCACGGATCAGTCCGAAGAAGACCGTGGAGGGGGCCGTCGCCGAGTTGCTGGCGAGCACGGTGTTTTTCGCCATCGTGGGGCTTCTGCTCAACATCAGTTTTCCCCATAACATCGTCATCGGGCTGCTGATCGGCATCTTTGCGCAGGTCGGTGACCTGGTCGAATCACAAATCAAGCGGACCGCGGGCGTCAAGGATGCGAGTCAACTCATTCCCGGTCACGGCGGCATCCTCGACCGGATTGATTCACTACTGCTTGTGGGAGTGGTCGTGTACTATTACGTGACCTCGCTGCACCTCGCCTGAGCGGCCGGGCGCAATGACTCACGTTCCCTCCGCGTTTCAGCCCAAAGAGATGAGATCCCCCCGTCCGTCGCTCCGGCGCCTGGCCCTCCTCGGTGCGACGGGCTCCATCGGCCGCCAGGTTTGTGACCTGGTCGAGCGACATCCCGAGCGCTTCGCGCTGCACGCGCTGATCGCCGGTACCGACGCCGCCGCGCTCGAGGCGGTGGCCCGGCGCCATCCGGAAGCCCACGCCCTGCTGGCCAATCCGGGCGGGACCGACGCTGGCCGCGCGGCGCGGGCCATCGAGGAAGCGATATGCGACCCGGACGTCGACATGGTCGTGGTAGCCGCCGCCGGGGCCGCCGCGCTGGCGCCCACCCTGTCGGCCCTCGACGCCGGCAAGGACATCGCCCTGGCAACCAAGGAAGTCCTGGTCATGGCCGGAGAGCTCGTCCGCGACCGGATGCGACGCCATGGCTCGCAGATCTTTCCCATCGATAGCGAGCACAGCGCGATCTGGCAATGCCTGTGGGGCGAGAAGGAGCGCGCTATCCGGCGTTTGATTTTGACCGGGTCGGGCGGTCCATTCCTGCGTCGTCCATTGGAAACGCTCGAGACGGTGACGATCGCCGAGGCACTGGCCCATCCACGTTGGAAGATGGGACCGAAGATCACGATCGACTCGGCGACGATGATGAACAAAGGGCTCGAGGTGATCGAGGCGCACTTCTTGTTCGACGTCCCCTACGCCGACATCGACGTTATCGTTCATCCGGAAAGCGTCGTGCATTCGATGGTCGAATTCGTCGATGGCAGCGTCAAAGCCCAGCTTGGTGTTCCGGATATGCACCTGCCAATCTCGGTCGCCCTGGGATTTCCTGAGCGGCTCGAGGGGATCACCCCGGCCCCCGACCTGGCGGCCCTGGGCCGGCTCACATTCGAAGCGCTCGACATGGTCCGCTACCCGGCCCTAGCCCTGGCTCGTGAAGCCGGCCAGCGGGGCGGGACCGCCCCGGCCGTGCTGAACGCGGCGAACGAGGAGGCCGTGGCGCTCTTCCTCAAGGGACAACGGCGGTTCGTCGAGATCGTGCCGTCGGTCCGGGAGGCCGTCGAGCGCGCGGAACCCAATCAGGAACTCACGCTGGAAACGGTGATCGCAGCCGACCACTGGGCCCGCGCACAGGTGCGCACCTCCGCGGGCGGGAGCAGCCGGGTTCGGAGCAAGCTGCCGGCATGAGCCCCGTCATCCTGGTCCCCCTCGTGATCCTGATCTTCAGCGGGCTCGTGATCGTGCACGAGTCCGGTCACTTCTTGACTGCCAAGCTCTCCGGCATCAAGGTCGAGCAGTTCAGCGTGGGCTTTGGCCCTCAGTTGCTTGGCTGGCAACGCGGCGAGACGCTTTATGCCGTCCGGGCTATCCCGCTAGGCGGCTTCGTCAAGCTGGCCGGCATGGACGGCAGCATGGATGCCGGGCCGCGCAGCTTCAACGCCCACCCACTCTGGCAGCGGTTCATCGTCATCGTCGCGGGGTCCGCCTTCAACCTCGTCCTCCCCGTGCTGATTTTCTTCAGCATCTACACGACGGTTGGGGCCGCCGAGGTCAAGACGCCGATCCAGGTCAGCTCCGTCGATGCCGGCACCCCAGCCAGCGCGGCCGACCTCCGTGATGGCGATGTGATCCAGTCGGTGAACGGTCGTCCAATCAGGCAGTTTGAGGATCTTCGAAACGCGTTGGATGCCGCAAAGAACGCTCCGGTCACCGTCGTCGTCGAGCGCGGCGGGCAGCCGCTGACGCTGACCGTGACCCCGAAGCTAGACCCGAGCACCGGCGCCTACATCCTTGGTTTTCATCCGGCCATCCACTCGTGGAAGCCCGGACCGGTCGAATCGGCCGGCCGCGCTGTTAAAGACACCGGAGATTCGATTACCGGCATCGTGGGCGGCATCTATCTGCTGATCACCGATAAGAGTCTGGGTGGCCTGCTCGGACCCAGGGGCCTGGAGGGGCCGGTCGGGATCGTCAAGACCACCGCCCGCGCGGCGCAGGCCGGAATCCTGCCAGTGCTCGAGGTGGCCGCCCTTCTGAGCCTCAGCCTGGGACTGGCCAACATCCTGCCGTTCCCGGCCCTCGACGGGGGCCGGGCGGCGTTTCTCGTGTTGGAGCTGATCCGCGGCCGACCGGTGGACCCGGCCCGTGAACAGGTGGTGCACTATGTCGGTCTCGCTCTGCTGTTTGGATTGATCGGACTCGTGACATATAACGATGTGTTGAGATGAGGTCATGAGAGCACGCCGCAAATCCGTTCCGGTCCGCGTCGGTGACGTCGTCATCGGCGGCGCCGCCGAGATCGTGGTGCAATCCATGACCAAGTCGGATACCCGCGACGTGAAGGCGACGCTCAACGAGATCGCCCGCCTGAAAGAAGCCAATTGCCGCATCGTTCGGGTTGCGGTGCCGACGCGAGAAGCGGCGCAGGCGATGGTCGAGATCAAAAAGGGATCGCCGCTGCCGATCATCGCGGACATCCATTACGACGCGCCGCTGGCGCTGATGGCACTCCAGGCGGGCGTCGATGGGCTGCGACTCAACCCAGGCAATATCAAGGACCCGGAAAAGGTCAAGGAGATCACGCGCCGGGCGAAGGAGCGGGAGGTGCCGATGCGAATCGGCGTCAACGCCGGGTCGTTACCCGGCCGCCCCAAGGAGGGCGCCGGCGTTCGCCCGCCGACTGAGGAAGTGGTGGCGGCCATGGTCAGTGCCGCGCTGGGCCATATTCACATCCTCGAGTCGCTGGATTACAACCTGATCAAGGTCTCGATGAAGGCGTCGGATCCGCCCACCATGATCGCCGCCAACCGGGCGATCGCCGACAAGATCTCCTACCCGCTGCATCTCGGAGTCACCGAAGCCGGGCCCCCCCGCACCGGCGCCGTCAAGAGCGCCGTCGGGATAGGGGTGCTGCTCGAGGAGGGCATCGGGGACACGATCCGCGTCTCGCTCGCCGGCGACTCGGTCGAGGAAGTCGAGGTCGGGTACGGCATCGTGAACGCGCTCGCCGAAAAGCTGACCGGGCCAAACCTGATCGCCTGCCCGATGTGCGGCCGGCTCGAGATCGACATGCTGCCGATGGTGGCGGAGGTCGAGAAGGCACTCAAGAAGATCAAGCGGCCGATCAACGTCTCCGTGATGGGGTGCGTCGTCAACGGCCCGGGTGAGGGCCAGCACGCGGACATCGGCATCGCGGGCGGCAAGGGAAAGGGCATTCTCTTCAAGCACGGCAAGATCGTTGGGACCTTCCCTGAAAAGGAACTCGTGCCGGCGCTGCTTCGCGAGCTGGACGCCATCGCCCAGGAAGACGAGCAAAAACTCGCCAGCTAACTGACGAGCCGCCCGGGAACTGGCGCGCCTCGAGCGGTGTAGCTAGAGCATGACGCTGATCCGGATAGCCGCGGCCGGCCTGCTGGTGATCATGGCCACTGCCTGCGAGTCCACCCCGGCACAAGTCTCGGTCAACCCCTCGGATACGATCGCCGTGCTCGACTGCCAGGCGGTGATCGGGTCGGAGGCCACGCCCGCAGAAGATGACTCCGTGGTGCTCGATCGGGTTGCGCTTCCCACCAAGCGGGCTCTGCAAGCCAACCGAAGCGGGGATCCGGGCGCTCGGCGCTTCGCCAAGGATGGACTCTATATCCGGCGCGACGTGTCCGTCGACCTGATCGTTCCCAACGAATGGCGCGACCGGCTCACTATCAACTGGGGGTTTCCAGGAGAAGCGACGCACCACCTGCGGGTGCCTGGCTGCCGGCCGACGCGAACCATCAACGCGATCCATGACCAAGATGCCTGGTTGGTCTACTCGGGTGGCTACACCGTTTCCGAACCTGCCTGCGTCGCGCTCGTCGTCAAGGCGGGCCAGACGGAACAGACCGTGCGAATTGGCGTGGGCGCGGCCTGCCCAGGCCAGGGGGAACCCCCTCCGCCGGTGTAAGCGCCACCTACCCCCTCTCCCGCGAGCGCGGGAGGGAAATGCCGAAACTTATACTCACAGGCCATGGCTGTCGACGAAAAAGAGACGGGCTTCGTCAAGGAGATTCGAAAGCAGGCTGGGGATTTCCCGGGCTGGTACAACGACGTCGTCCGGAAGGCGCAGCTCGCGGACAATTCTCCGGTTGCCGGCACCATGATCGTTCGCCCCTATGGCTATGCCTTATGGGAAAACATTCGCGATCCTCTCGACCGTCTCATCAAGCAAACCGGGCACGAGAACTGGTACTTCCCGGCACTAATTCCGCTCAGTTTTCTCCAAAAGGAGAAGGACCATGTCGCGGGCTTCGCCCCAGAATTTCAACTCGTCACCAAAGGTGGCGGCAAGGACCTCGAGGAACCGTTGGTCTTGCGGCCGACCTCGGAGACGATGATTGCGACCGTCCTGCGCGATTACGTTCAGTCCTATCGGGACCTACCAGTGCTCACCAACCAATGGAACAACGTCTTTCGTTGGGAACTGAAGCCCCGCTTCTTCTTGCGCACTCGAGAGTTCCTCTGGCAAGAGGGACACACGTTTCACGAAACTGCATCGGAGGCCGAGCAAGAAGTCGCGAAGATGCTCGACTGCTACCGCCGGATCGCCGAGGAGTGGTGCGCGATCCCGGTCCTCACCGGCCGCAAATCGGAGAGCGAGAAGTTTGCCGGTGCCCAGTACTCGACCGCGA
>VBEN01000051.1 GCA_005881175.1 Chloroflexota bacterium | reverse complement strand
GCTTTACCTCCGCCTTTGCGGTCGATGAAAAACCGGCGAATGATGACATCGCCCGCTTCGACTTCGAAGGTGGCGCGGCGGATGTGGCCGGGAGGCACGAGGCTGCCACCGCGGTTGCGGCGCGGCCCACCCAACGGGTGCGTAACGGGTCGGTCGTGATCGCCGCCATCACCAGCTGCACGAATACCTCGAATCCTTCGGTGATGGTCGCGGCGGGCTTGCTCGCGAAGCGCGCCGTCGAGCGTGGCCTGCGCGTGTCGCCCACCGTGAAGACCAGCCTGGCGCCAGGCTCTCGGGTCGTGACCGACTACCTGAAAGCGGCCGGCCTGATGCCGTACCTCGAGGAGCTGGGCTTTTACCTCGTCGGTTACGGCTGCACCACCTGCATCGGCAACAGCGGCCCGCTGGCCAACCCTGAAGTCGAGGCGGCGGTCGAGAACGAAAAGCTCAACGTGGTGGCTGTGCTCAGCGGCAACCGGAATTTCGAGGGCCGCATCCATCCCCTGGTGCGGGCCAGTTACCTGGCATCGCCCCCGCTGGTGGTCGCCTACGCCCTCGCCGGCGACATCCGCCGCGACCTGTCGACGGAGCCGGTGGGAACCGACCGCAACGGCAAGGAGGTCTACCTGCGCGAGCTCTGGCCCTCCGCCGAGGAGGTCAACGAGGCGATCCGCACCTCTCTGAAGGTCGAGATGTTCACCCGCGAGTACGCCCGGATCTTCGACGGCGACGAGAACTGGCAGCGGATGTCGGCGCCCACCGGCCCCATCTACGACTGGGATGAAAAATCGACTTATGTTCGGGAACCCTCCTTCTTTGAGGCGATCGGCCCGGAGCCGGACGCGCTGACCGACATCATCGGAGCGCGAGCGCTTGTCGTCCTCGGCGACTCGATCACCACCGACCACATTTCGCCCGCCGGCAGCATCCCCCCCGACAGCCCGGCCGGCCGCTACCTGATCGATCACGGAGTGGAGCGCGCGGAGTTCAACAGTTACGGCGCGCGACGGGGTAACCACGAGGTGATGGTGCGCGGCACCTTCGCCAACATCCGGTTGCGCAACCAGCTGACCAGCCGCGAGGGTTACTGGACAACCCACCTCCCGGACAAAAAAGAGATGACGATCTTCGAGGCGTCTGAAAGCTATCGCGAGGAGAACGTCCCGCTGATCGCTATCGCCGGCACCGAGTACGGCTCCGGTAGCTCCCGCGATTGGGCGGCCAAGGGACCGCTCCTGCTGGGGGTGAGGGCCGTGATCGCGGAGAGCTTCGAGCGGATCCACCGCAGCAACCTGGTGGGGATGGGCATCCTGCCCTTACAGTTTCAGTCCGGAGAATCGCTCCGCTCCCTCGGCCTCGACGGCACCGAGGCCTTCACGATTCGAGGACTTAAGTCCGGGCTCAAGCCGGGTCAGCGGGTCGAGGTCGAGGCAGTACCCGACGGTGGTGCAGCTCGCCGATTCAGCGTGAGCTGCCGGCTCGACAACCAGACCGATGTCGAGTACTTGCGCCACGGTGGAGTGCTGCCGATGGTGCTCCGCCAGGTGATGGCGCGCTGAGCGGCCGTTAGCCGCGGAAGACCGACAGCTGCGACAGGTTATGTACATCGGTGAAGGGTAAAGCGGTCTCGCTCTTCGCCGTCATGCTGTAGGCGAGCACCTTTCCCGACGTCTCGGAGGGACCGCCCAGGCACTCGCTCTGACAGGCTCGTTCCTCGAGATACCAGATGGTGTCAGGCGTGAGGAAGATTGGATGCGATCGCGGTCCCGTGACGCTGGACATAACGTGATTGGTCTGCAGGTCGTAGAGCCTGGCATGCGGCACGGACTGGGCGTCGATGTCGGTGAACGCCAGCCATCGGTTGTCGGTCGAAGCGGCGGGGTAATACCAGTGCAGCCCACTGGCCAGGGTGCCGACACTCGGAACGCCAGCATCCCAGCTCCGCACGCCCACCGCATCGCGGTAGTAGAGCCGGTCGCTGGCGCGCGCCCAGGTGGCCATCGTGGCATTGGCACTGACGCCTGATGGTGGCACGAACGCCACCGTGTTGTCGGCGGCGCGCAGCACCAGGAACTGACCCGTCTCCGGCGCCTGCGCCTGGTTGCCGACGAACGTATCGATCATCAACAGGTATTTGTCGTCGGGCGCATACTCGAGCCGCAACTCGTCGTCCCGCCCAACACCGCGGCCCGGGATGGGATTGAGATTCAGCGTCGCCTCCCGTGTGCCCCGCCGGACATGCAAGGACGCCTTGCCGGCATCGTGGAGCAGGTAAGCGAGCGTCGCGCCATCATGACTGTAGGCGAATGCCGGCAGCTGGCCGTTGACGGTGACCGCCGTCGTGCCCGTGTGGGTGCTCAGATCGAAGGTCACGATCCGGGCTGGTCCCTGGTTTGGCTGGTCGACGTATGCAATCTTCTGACTCGAGACAAAGCGCGGCTCGGGGGGCGCGCCGCCGGCCAGGGAGACGAGCTGCTGGGGCGCACTGCTGGCCGAGTCGTAAAGAAAAATCTGATTGGCGTTCGGAGTTGATGCCGTGAACACAACCCGGTATCCCGCAGGCGACGGACTGATCGATGGTGATAACGGCGCACTGGGGCTCGGGGTTCCCGCGCTGATTGCGGGTGCCGAGCTGCAAGCGGACGCCAGCCCGAATAGGAGGAACGCGGCCGGTCGAAGCCGCTGCCAGCGGCCGAAGTGCTTCAAAGCTTGCGAGATTGTAACGCGCCCGACGCGCCAGTACGGCGCTGTTCCACGGTTCACAGCCCGGCCCGGGGAACCTCCGGGCATCAGTATCATCCGCTGGTGCGCGGGCTCAAAGCCAAATGCGTTGTGATCACGGGCGGTGCCAGTGGGATTGGCGCTGCCGCGGTGGCGCGCTTCCTCGAGGAAGACGCTCAGGTATTGGTCGTGGATCGTGATCCGGCCGGTTGTCGGCGGATCAAGAACAAATATCCGTCGCTCATCGAAGCGGTGGTCGCCGACGTCGCCGACGACCGTGCCGTCCACACCGCCTTCGCGCAGATCGACAGCCTTCTCGATCGAATCGACGTGCTCATCAACAATGCCGGGATCAGCATCCGGCATCGGTTTCTCGACCTTCCCGCTGCCGACTGGTCCCAGGTCCTCGCGGTCAATCTCAACGGCGTCTTCAACGTGGCGCAGCAAGCGGGCCGGCGCATGGTCAAGGCCGGAGGCGGCGTGATCATCAACATGGGCTCGACGAACGGGATCGTTGGCCATCCGCTCTACGCTGATTACAACGCCTCGAAGGCGGGCGTCATCGAGCTCACGCGGACGATGGCGCTGGAGCTGGCGCCCACGGTGCGGGTGGTTGCCGTTTGCCCGGGCTACGTGCTGACGGCGATGCAGGAGGCCGAGTACACATCGGCGATGCTGGAAGAGGTGAATCACAAGATCCCGCTCGGCCGTCATGCGCGCCCGGACGAGATTGCGGCCCTCTTCGCCTTTCTGGCTTCTGACGAGGCCCCCTACATCACCGGCCAGGCCATCGTCATCGACGGGGGCGAGACGGCCGGCGGGCTCGCCAGCCGCTAGGCGCCTTGGCTTGACGGGTGACCCGTTTTCAATGGGAAAATGAGGCATGGCTCGTCGCGACCTGCTGCTTGTGCAGATGGATGAGGCTTACGAGCGCTTACGACGCCGGCTCGAGGGCCTCACCGAGGATGAATATTTCTGGGAGCCCGTGCCGGGTTGCTGGACCGTCCATCGTGACGAAACGGGCCGCTGGGTGACGGACTACGCGTTTCCTGATCCCGTCCCGGCACCCGTGACGACCATCGGATGGCGGTTGGTGCACATCGCCGACTGCAAGGTGATGTACCACGAGTATGCCTTCGGCGCGCGTCGTCTCACGTTTCCCGATTTGATTGCGCCTGCCACCGTCAGGGGCGCGCTCGAGCGCCTGCAAGAGGGACACCGGTTGCTTCGCTCGGACCTGGTCGGCCTCGAGGCCGATCAGCTCGACCAGCCTCGTCTTACGAATTGGGGCGAAGAGTGGCCGGCGTGGCGGATCTTTTGGGCCATGATCGACCACGACTTGCATCACGGCGCCGAGATCGGCTGCCTTCGGGATCTCTATCGGGCGTCTACGGTCGAGGACACGCCGGCGATCCGCCGAGAGATCCAAGCGGGTCAGCGACTGAAAGTTTAAGGACCAGCACTGGCGCCAGCAGCAGGCCGCAATCTCCGGTCGGATCAATCGTTTCATGCCTGTGAAGTCGTGGCCGCTTGTGATCATGACCGCGACACTGACGGCCTGCGGCGCCGCCGGATCGGCATCGGACCCTACGCCGGTCCCTGCTCCGGTGGCCAAGCTCATTCACGAGCTGCAAAGCCAGCCCCCGGCGAATCCTCCGGCCTATATCGCCAGTTATGAGTACGAGGGCCGGGTTGTCTACTACGTCCCGCCGCGGTGCTGCGACATCTTCAGCGACCTCTACGATGCTTCAGGCCAGCTCATGTGTCACCCGGACGGCGGACTCACTGGACATGGCGATGGGCGGTGTCCCGATTTCCTGAGCCAGCGGACGAACGAGACCATCCTCTGGCGGACCAACCGATAACTGAACCGCCAGCCAGCGCCGCAGCGACATTGCCAAGGACGGCCGTTGTCAGCATCGTCGCGCGTGCCGCCGCGCCAGGCGCTCCAACACGCCAACCGAGCCCATCCAGGGTGAGATTCACGACGAGGAATGCGCAGCCGCCACCGATCGCGCACATCCAGGCCAGCCTGCCGGCCATCGCCCAATCGCGCATCCCGAAACCGAGTGCGGCTCCACAGACGCCTGCGATGATGGCGGCCGCTGGCACGAAGAGCAGCGTGAACACATTGTGAATCGGTAGCTGCGGGCCACGCCGCTGTTCGACAACGAGATCCTCGAGGAACCCCAACGTGAGGATGACGACAAGCGCGCTCAACGCGAACCCGATGCCGCCAGCCACTGCCATCCGCCGGCCGGCAGCCGCTTTCATGACACGTGATATCGACCAGCCCCAAACCGCACCGCCCACGAACATGCCGATAAAGGCCGAGAGCGCGGTCAGCCCGAGCTTGATGGGGTCAGTCGAGTTCCCAGGCAGCGCCTGATTCACTCCTCCGCCTACGGCCAGGCCGAGGACGGCGCCCGGGATCAGGACGAAAGCCGTGAGCAGCGCGCAGATCGCGACCCGCATGAATACGCTTACCAGTAGCGCCAGGTAGTGGAAGGTGTGGTGCCGAACATCTCATTCCAGAGCACGTCATGCCCGGTCAGGGTGGAGCGATTGAAGGCGTGCAGGAACGCGGAGACGCCGATGCGTTTGACGCCGCGCGTTCCAATTAATCCGACTGTGTTCAGCCGGTCCGATGCGTCGCGGTCGCGTAGGTCGAATCCCTTGAGGTGGCCATAGGTCGCCACATCGGCGCTGCTGAAGTAGACCCGTTCCAGCGTCGCGTACGAGTAGATGCCGGTGTACCAGGTATGACGCGGGGCAACGATATCCCATGGATCGAGGACGCCTTTCAAGTAGGGATAGGTCGCCAGCGAGCCGCCGAAGACATCCGACACGTTGGCGGTATGACCACCGTCTGATGCGGAGAAGAACGCCTCGATCACGCGGCCGCCGTACATGAGAACCTGGCCGGCGGTCTGGTCGACCGCCGCATCCTGCGACCCGCTTTCGGCGTCGACGCCGCGATAGACCTGGAACTGGGTGGTGTCATCGACGTCGTAGAGCGCCGTGCTTCCCAGGTGGGTGAGTGCGTAGCAGCGGGCGGCGACGATCTGCGCCTTGATCGCCTCGAGCGGCCAGCTGGAGGGCACCTCGCCCAGGCCACGCAGGTAGTCCTCGATAGGCAGCATGTTGATGACGTAGAGCAGGCCGCCGCTCGGCTGCCCCACGATCGTCCCCCGGTACTGGTGATAACGCCCGGACGGGCCGTAGACGGTCAGTCGCGTGGCCGCTGAGGTTGGCACAACTTTTTGCAGACCGCCGCTCAGGACCATCGAGACCGCCTGGCCCGCCGCGAGGTTTACGACGCGAGTGCCGGCGATGAGTTGTGCCGGACCGCTGGGAACCACACGATAACTGGCTGCTCCCCAGAGCACGGCGACGTGAATGGGCGCATTGCGGGTGTCGAGACTGGACCAGTTGGTGCCGGTATAGAAGTGCTGATCGATGAACCGATAGTTGAGACCGGCCAGTGCCATTCCCTTCGCGCCCCACTGGCCGAGACCGACGCCGTGACCCCAGCCGTGACCACAGAATCGCACGGACCCGGCCGGTGCTGGGGGTGGACAGTTCGCCGCATACGAGGCACCCGCGCCGCGGAGCGCCGCCTGTGCCGCTTCGGTTTCGTAGGCATCGAGCGCCTGCTGCAGCTTGCGGCCCTGGCTTTGCAGGCCGGCGAGTCGAATGATGGCCTGCCGCCGGAGGCTGTCCAGCTGGCTGTCGTAGCTGGCAACGGTGGCCACTTGGCCGGCAATCGCATTGGCCCGGGATTGCAGCGTGTCGAGCAGTGGCGCAAGCTCGGCACGCGCCTGAGCCAATAGCTGACGTTGAGCATCGAGGGCATCGCGCTCCGCGCGAATCCTTCGGGCCAGCTGCAATTCGCTGACGGAGATCTGCTGCAAATAAATGGTGCGATTCATCAGATCATCGAAGCTGCGCGCCGAGAAGACGAACTCGAGCCAGCGGATGCCGCCAAGCGCGTACAGCTTGCGGATGTCCGCCTGGAAGGCGCGCAGGTGTTGCAGATAAGCCAGCTGATCGTGAGAGAACTGCAGCTGCGCCTCGGCCAGCTGCGCCTCGACCGCTCGCGCCCTGGCCGCAATCGGCGCCAGGTCCGCATTGCTTTGCACCAGCTGCGCCTGCAAAACCGCCAGCGTCTGCCGGA
>VBEN01000036.1 GCA_005881175.1 Chloroflexota bacterium | reverse complement strand
CGCCGGCAAAGAGGTCTCGTTCCAGGACTCCGGTGACCCAGGGGTTGGGAAACACCCGAATGAATGACTCGGTGAGCGCCGGCTTCGGCCCACCCACCACCGTGGTGATCCGAGCGGCCGGCGTGTCCGTTGACGGCCGGTAATACAACTTGGCTGGAAGGGCCGCCGAACCGCCGATTTCCCGCCTGATCCGCTCAAACGCAATCACCGACGCCTCCCTGATGGCCGGTTGCGTCTCGTCGGCCACCACCACGTGCGGCCGAACGCTCGCCATCACGTCGACGAAGACGTCTTCGAGTAGCGCGGCGGTGAGCTCGCCCGGGAGGAAGTCCAGCAGCACGAGGTCTCGGACCCCCAGCCGGCGAGCGGCCGGCTTCGCTAGGGCAGCGTTGCAGTCGCGGGCCGCCGCACAGACCAGGGTGATATCGGTGCCCAGCGCCGCGTAACGGCCGAACGCCTGTCCGCAGAGGTCGCCGGCGCGGTCGGGATGCGCGGCGAGACCCAGCAGTCGAAAGGGCACACCGAATAATCGAGCGTGAGCGTCAATTCTTTCGGCCCGCCCGCGATGACGACCAGGGCACGACCGCCCCACGGACTCGGGTGACTAACTCACGGAGCGGGCGCTCGAGAGCAGCCGGTCGTACGCGTGCTTGAGCTGCGGGTAGCGCAAGAAGATGAGATGCGCGAATTCCTGGGTGAGCGCCCGCGGTGGCCGAACCAGCCGCATGCCTGCTTCACTGAGCAACCGGTTACCTTTCCGCCCGTTACAGCGCCGGCAGGCGATCACCTGGTTCTCCCAGCTGTTCGCAGCTCCGCCACGCGAGGTGGGAACGACGTGATCGACCGAGAGCTGCGAGGACGGCATGCCCTTGCCGCAGTACTGGCAGGTACCGTCGTCGCGCAGCAGCAGATTGCGGCGGTTGGCCCGCAGCAGACGCCGCGGGATCTGGATGTTGGAAAGCAACCGGACGATGACGACGTCCGCGCCAAAGCAACGCCGGGCCATTGCTTGCTCGACCGCCTGCCGGGCGGCGTCGTCAATGAAGGTGACGCGCTGCTTGGTCAGCAGGACGACCAGCCGCCGCTTACTGATGACGTTCAGCGGCTGAAGTGAGGCGTTTAGCAGTAGGACGAGTTCGAACGACCTCCTCTGTCGAGTTTGAGCCCCGTGGCGCCACTAATATAACGGACTTTGGGGGGCAGTCCTAGCTGGCGGCCTTGACCCGGCGGTCCACCGGCAGATAGGGCACGTTCTTGGCGCCGACGTACTCGGCCCGGGGTCGGATGAGCCGGTTATCCCCGTACTGTTCCAGGATGTGCGCGGTCCAGCCGGATACCCGGCTGGTGGCGAACACCGGGGTGAACATGTCGATCGGGATTCCCATGGTGAAGTAGCAGGACGCGGAATAGAAGTCGACATTCGCGTAGAGGTGCTTCTGCTGCATCACCACCTCCTCCAACTTGCGCGAGATCTCGAACCAGCGCAGATTGCCAACGTGCTCGCCGAGCTCGCGCGACATCTGGCGCAGGTGCGTCGCGCGCGGGTCTTCCGTCCGATAGACGCGGTGCCCGAATCCCGAAATTTTCTGATGTGCCTGCAGCCGCTCGGTGACATAGGCCTCGACTCGATCCGGCTCGCCAATCTTCTGCAACATCTTTATCACCTGCTCGTTCGCGCCGCCGTGCAGGGGGCCGGCCAGCGCGCCGATCGCCGAGACGACGGCGGAGTAGATGTCGGCCAGGGTCGCCGCCGTCACGCGCGCCGCAAACGTCGAAGCGTTCAGCTCGTGGTCGGCGTGCAGGATCAGCGCGAGATCCATCGCCCGCACGTACAGCGGATCGGGCTCCGCTCCAAACAGCATCCGCAGGAAATTTTCCGCGTGGCTCCCCGCCGTGTCCGGTTTCACCGGCTCGCGGCCGCGCCGAATCTGTTCGTAAGCCGCCACGATCGTGGCTGTCTGGGCCGTGACCCGCATGGCTTTTGCGATGTTGGCGTCGCGGGACGAATCGCGGGCCTGCGGATCGTAGAAGGCCAGCGCGGACAGCGCCGTCCGCAGAGCATCCATCGGCGTGGCGCTGCGCGGAAAGTCCTTCATCAAAGTGAGAATCTGAGTGGGCAGGGCGCGGTGCGACGCGAGCTCCGCACTGAACTGCTGCAATGCCTCGCGGGTCGGCAGCACACCAAACCACAACAGGTACGTGGTCTCTTCGAACGATGACTGGCGGGCAAGGTCGTGGATGTCGATTCCGCGGTAGGTCAGCTTGCCTTCCGGTCCGATGATGTCGCAGATCGCGGAATTGGCCGCGACGACGTCCTCGAGGCCGGCTTTCGTCATCGGCATACGAGCCAAGTATAGGAAGCGGTTGTCAGCTTCCCTTGATCACCGCCATCGGGCGGCAACTAGCAACGACGCTGGCGAGGCCGGCTCCGGCGATGCTGTCGATCACCTGGTCGATGTCCTTGTAGGCTGCCGCGCTTTCATCGAGCGGCACGTGCCGCGTGTTCACCAGGATGTCGCGCTCGGCCAGCCAGCGATCGGCGTCCGCTTGCTTGAGACCGCGATTGGCGGCGCGCCGAGAGAGTACGCGGCCGGCGCCGTGGTTGATCGAGTACAGACTGGCCCGCGCGCCGCTCTGCGCGACCTGGATATGGCTGCTGGTGCCCATGGACCCGGGCGTGATGATTGGATGGCCGGTGGCCTGCCAGCGGGAAGGCTGGCCGGGGTGCCCGGCGGGGAAGGCACGGGTCGCGCCTTTCCGATGAATCCAGTGCGGCTCTCCATCGACGTCTTCCTGCTGGATCAGGTTGTGGGAGATGTCATAGACGACGTGCGTGGTGGCGCCGAACTGCTCCTCGAGCACCTCGGCAACCTGGGCGAGCAGAAGCAACCGGTTCACGATGGCGATGTTGGCCGCGGCGCCCATGGCGTCCAGGTAGCGCCGTCCGACGTCAGAGTCGGCTGGCATGAAGACGAGTTCGCGGTCGGCCGGCTGTTGCCAGCCCTGTGACTGGAGCTCTTGCAGAAAGTCGCTGGCGACCTGGTGGCCCAGCCCGCGACTGCCGGTATGAATCATGACGCCCACCCCATTTCGAACGCCAAACGTTTCGGCGAGCTCGGGCCGATGCACGGTGACGGCCTGGACCTCAATGAAGTGATTCCCGCTGCCGACGCTCCCCACCGTCTCGATCCCCCGCTGGCGGGCCCGGGCGCTGAGCTGCGCCTCCGAATCGAACTTGACTCGTTCCAGGCGGTCGCGGATCTCAGCCGGGTATCCCTGCGCCCCCTCTCGAAGAATGCGCTCGAACCGATCCTTCGTCACCCGGGTCAAGGCCTTGTCCCGGCCAAGCGCGACGCGCTGCTCGATCGCCTGAATGACGCTCCGACGGATCCGCCAGTCGGCCAGCTGCTCGACCTGGAGACTGCTTTGCAGGAAGCTCATCCCGCAGGAGATGTCGTAGCCGGCCACCATCGGGATGAGCGTATTTCTGGTTGCGACCACGGCACCGATTGGCGCGCCGTATCCCGAGTGGGCGTCCGGCATCAACACGACCGACTCGACGCCGGGGATGGCCGCCGTGTTCCGGGCCTGCTGAAAAACGGCGTCGTCGAAGGTTCGTAGGATCGCCGCATTGGCGAAGACGTCGATCGGGATATCGCCGGGGACGCGGTAATGGTTTGTGCCGACCGGCTGTAGTGTCTGCATCATGGCAGGCTCACGACTTGCGATAGGTTCAGCAGACCGCCGCCAGCAACAAAAATCGTGACCGAGTGTTCCGGGGTTTGCACTTCGAGCGCACCCGAGGAATCTGTGCCCGGCTGAAGCAGCTGCAGCATGGCTGTCGTCGGGCTCGAACCCGTGACCAGCGAGAGCGCGTCCTGGAAGCCCGCCGCCCGGCGTATCACTGGACAGATGATGAACGTCCCGCGGGTGGTACGGGTAACTTTCGGTGGGTCGAGAGTGAAGCTGCGCACCACCCGGGCGATCCGGCCGCGGGCGGTTTCGGTGTAGTAGAGGTTGTCCGCACCATCCAGGGCGATCCCCTGCGGCTGGTTGACTCCGGACATCACGGACACCTGGTGGCCCTGCGCGTCGAACTCGTGGATGGCGTCGTCGCCCAGGGTGTTGACGAAAATGTGGCCGGCCCGTCCGACGACGACATCATCGGGCGTTGGAAGGGTCGCGAACCGGCGTCGGACTGGATCCAGCGTCCATACCGCACCCCCCTCGTCGGCCACGAAAATCCGTCCGTGCTGATCGACGGCGGCCCCCACCGGCCGCGTCATGCCGTTGCCGATCTGGGTGGCGGTCTTGCCGTCGAGGCTCACACGCCAGACCACACCGTTCGGACTGTCCGGCACGATCACCCCGCCCGGGGCGGCAGCGACACTCGAGAGTTCCGGGCCGATGCCGTCGATGCCTTCCTGTCCGGTCCGGTTCGGAAAGGCACGCCACTGACTGGCCGCGTGCGAGGCGGGGTCGATGGCGACGATGCGATTGCGACCCTGCTCGGCGACGAGGATCTGGCCATTCCCGAGCACGACGATGCCCTCGGGCACGCGAAGCCCGCCGGCAATGGGCTGCGCGGAGCCGTCGATTCCCATCGCGGAGACCGTTCCGGCATTGATATCGCCAAAGAGCAGCCGGCCGTCCCTGTCAAAGGCGAGGTCATCCGGAGCGGGAAGGTTACTCAGCAGGATCTGCGGACCCGCTGGGGCGGGCGACCCGGCGGGACACCTGCTCAGTGCGCTGGGCGTCGGCGAGGGGCGCTGCGATGGTGAAATCAGCCCCTGCTGGCAGCCCGCGGCGACGATCGTCAGCAGGATGAGACCGCGTTTGACCACGATCGAATGCGGGTCTACCATGGCGTCGTGCTCAAAGTGATTTCCGCCCCGGAACTTGCCCGTAACCTGGACCCGATACTCAAAGCGCTGGAAGAAAGCGGCACCACGCTGATCATCAAACATCACGAACAGCCGGCGGCGTTGCTCGTCCGCTTCGACGCCTACGTGGCGATGCTGGCCACCATGGATTACTCCGGCTGGGAACGCTGGATCGACGAGGTGCGGACCGCCTTCCCGACGACGGTATTCAGTCCGCCTCGACGACCGAAATCGATCGTCCCGGCATTTATCGACCCCGCCGATATCGGCTACGCTCCGCAGTTCGGCCAGGTGGGAACCAGCGCCGGCCGGCGGCGTCTCGGTGAGGAGCTGGTCACCATGGGGATCCAACTGGACGTGCAGCAGCTTGGACCCGTTTACTCTCTCGTGCTCAGTCTCGCCGAGCGCAAGCGGGCCCTCTATACCGAGGACCTGAAGCTGGCCGTCGAGGAAGCGCTCGGACGGGCAACACCCGGACGCTTTGCACTGAGGGATGTCCAGGTCAATGTGCAGAGCGGCGTATCCAGTACCGCCGAAGTGTCTGTTAGCGACGATGGGCGCGTGAAGACGGAAACGGCGAGTGGCAACGGTACGCTGGACGCGGTGTTCCGCGCTATTCAGCGGGTCACCGGAGTCCAAGCGGAGCTCGAGGATTTCAGCCTGGCGGCGGCGACCCAGGGCAGCGACGCGCTCGGTGAAGCCGTCGTGACTTTGAGCCAGGGCTCGCACGTGGTCGTTGGGCGCGCGCTGGCGCTCGACGTGGTCGAGGCCGCGGCCAACGCGTACGTCAATGCTCTCAACTGGCTGGTCCGGCCGCAAGCCGAGTCGCCAGCGTTGAACGCGCCCGGTTTAAGCGGATCGCCTAGCGACGGGTAACGGCGAGATCAATCGCCGGGGTGGTGGAGGCCACATCCCTCAATGAGAGCGCCCACTGGGGCCAGCGGGCCCTCAGGGCGATCACGCGCCCCGCGGATGCCTGAACCTGGTCCATCCCGATGCCCCCACTGCGGACCTGCCGTTTGACCGCTTCGATGGCGGACACCTGGTAGGCCGCGTCCACGCTGTTGAGCAGGACCAGGTCGTTGCCGGCGCGTACCGCCGCCACCGTGGCGTCGGGAAGGCTGTACAGCGTCGTGATCCCGCCCATGCCCAGGCCGTCCGTCACGATCACTCCCTGAAACTGGAGACGTTGGCGCAGAAGGCCGGTCACGACCGTTTTCGAGAAGAGCGCGGGGGTGCCGGAAGGATCGAGGCCCGGAACGACCACCGCGGTGGTCATCACGGCGTCGGCGCCGGCGTCGATCCCGGCTTGGAAACTGCGGGCCTGGGTGGCCAGCCACTGGTTGAGGCTCTCGCCGTCGGTGGGCATCGCGGCATGAGGGTCGCCGGCAGCGCCACCCAGCCCGGGAAAATGCTTGAGCGTCGCGCCAACGCCGCCGTCGTGAAGACCATTTACCGCGGCAGCCACCAGGGGTCCGACGAGCGTGGGCTCAGCGCCGAACGAGCGGTCGCCGATCACGGCATCGGCCGGGTTCGTTCGGAGGTCGGCAACAGGGGCGAGATCGAGTTGGACGCCGAGCCGATGAAGCCCCGATGCGGTGGCGGCAACCGCGTCACGTACTCCCTGGGGTCCTCGACGGCCAAGCTCCATCTCTGAGGGTAGGGCGGCCACGCCATCGGTGATTCGCATCACCCGCCCGCCCTCTTCGTCGACGGCGACCAGGAGCGGCGCCGGCAATCCGGCTTCGCGCCCCAGCGCCTGCAGTTGAGCCGTGAGCCGCCCGAGACTGGCCACGTCCGTGAAGTTGTCCCGAAAGATCAGGACCGTGCCGACCTTTTCATCGACGATCAGATGCCGCAGCCCCGCCGTGATGACCGGTCCACCAAAACTCGCGGCCATCATCTGACCGACGGCCATGTCCAGCGATAAGGGTGCCGGAGGACCGGCGGCCGCCTCAACCGGGGGCGGCGTCGCGGACGGCGACGGCGTCGGCGAGGGGAGGACCGGTTTCACAGCGGCGCTGGGATGCAAGATGCGAGGCCCGACCGCCGCCGGCAACGCGCTCACCGCAAGCAGACCCAACATGGCAGCGTGCACCACCAGGCGGCGGCTCGGCATTACCGCGCCCGCTAATGCTTGAAGCTTCGCCCTACCAGCGGTTGAAGGACGGGTTCAAGCAGATCGAAGAGGAAGCTAAAGATCAGGAGGAAGAGGAGGTAAACGAAGAACACGCCGGCGATCACGATCCCGACCAGCAGCCCCTTGGAAAACCGTTCCATCTCGAGCCGAACGACCTTGATCAGCAGGGCGCCCATCAGCAAGCCGAACGCGGCGCCAATCGGGTTGGGCCAGCCAAGCAGCGCCCCAAGAGGGACAGGCAGGTAACAGGCAAATTCCAGAAGCGACCGGGGTGCGAGGGAGCGGCGTGGCTGCGCGATGGCCACGGTTGCCGTCCCGCCGGCAGCGCCGAGCCATCCCTTGCACTTGCCGCACGTCGTGTTCTCGGGCGCGTTGTATCGGTACCCGCACTGCGGGCATGCCTTGAGGGTCATCGTTCGCTCAGGCAGCTCCCCGCAGCCGAAGCACTTCTTGCTCCAGTTCGTTGATGCGGTCGTCGCGCTGCATGATCATCTTTTTGTGCTCCGTGATCACCTTCTTGGTAAAGCGGCTGGTCATGAACCAGCGCACCCGGTCGACAACACTGATCACGATCGCCATCAGCGCGCCGAGAGCGGCGCTTGCAAGCATCACGACCCAGATCGGAATGCCCTGGTAGCTGGCGCCCAGCACGTTAATCGTGGCCGGCTGCTGGTTTTGCGCCGAGAACAGGGCAAGCACGATGCCCAGGATCAAAGCGACGAGCCACCCGACGATCGCCATCCGCTGTTCACCCCCACAGGTTCGGTCGCCCAACCGGACGCCGACGGCGAAAGCTTCGCCGGCCCATATAACCCGCCGCGCTGCGCTGATCTTGCGGGCCGATAGACTGCGAACGTGGTGGCGGTGCGCACGAACACGATCTGGAGCAGCCCGCCCACGCCGGAGCAGCTGCGACCGTTCCGCATTCGCGGTGGCGCTCGGGGATGTTTGCTGATCCACGGTTTCGCCGGCACGCCGCCGGAGATGCGGGGGCTGGGCGAGTACCTCGCCGCGGATGGCTACGACGTCATGGGTCCGTTACTTGCCGGCCACGGGTTGACCCCGGAGGCGATGGCCCTGACTCGGTGGACTGACTGGGCACGATCGGCCCAGGACGCGCTCACCGCCCTCCGACGAGATTCCCGGGAGGTGTTCGTCGCCGGCCAGTCCCTTGGTGGCACCCTGGCGCTGCACCTGGCCGCCTTGAACCCCGATGTGAAGGGCGTGGTCGCGATTGGCGCGATGGGATCGCCGGCCTACTTCCGGGATTGGCGGATCAAAGTGATTCGCGGTCTGAAATACGTCATGCGCTGGCACGTGCCGGCCGATGACTGCGATCTTGGCGACCCGACAGCATTGCAGTTGCTCCACAGCTACGCTCGCCGTCCCACCGTCTGTATCGAAAGCCTGCTCCAGCTACTCCGCGTCGTCGATCGCGAGCTGCCCACCATTTCGGTGCCGGCGCTGGTCGTGCATGGCCGGAACGACCGCACAGTCGACGTCGCGAATGCCCCGCACATCATGGAGCGCATCGGGTCGGCGGATAAGCGGCTCGTCTGGTTCGAGCGCTCCGGCCATACGGTGACGGTCGACCTGGAGCACGATGCGCTCTACGCCATGGTGCGCGATTGGCTGGACGCGCATTGATGACGCTGCCCACGATGCGATCGTGACGGATGACCGCTGGCGGGCACAGGAAGCGCGCCGGGCGCCGCACGGCATGATTGCCAGCGTCAACCCGCTCGCCAGTGCCGCCGGCCTTCGCGTGTTGCAGGCCGGTGGCAATGCCGTCGACGCGGCGATCGCCGCGGGCGCCGTCCTCACGGTGGTCGAGCCATTGAGCGGCCAGCTCGGCGGGGATGCCTTTCTCCTGATCGCGTCGGCAAAGGCGAAAACGGTGACGGCGATCAACGGCAGTGGGGCAGCGCCGCTGGCCTTACGTCTGGAGCAATTCGCCGGCGGCATTCCAGAATCGGGCTGGCTGGCGGCGACCGTCCCTGGCATCGTCGATGCCTGGCGCGTCGCGCTGGAGCGGCACGGCACGATGGCGCCAGCGGCGTTGTTCGAGGACGCGATCAGATACGCTGAGCAGGGCTTTCCCATTACCGCTCGACTGGCCCGGAATCTTCGCGAGTTCATGCAGATCGCCGCCGCCTATCCGGCCACGATGGCGGTCTTTTTTCCCGACGGCCGACCGCCCGACGAGGGCTCGGTGCTCCGGCAAGGCGATCTCGCCCGGACCTTGCGGAGCCTGGCTGAGCGACTCGACGACTTCTACCGCGGTCCGATCGCCGCGGCCATCAGCGAGGCGTCGGCTCGCGGCGGCGGACTCTTTTCGACCGGCGATTTTGCCGCGCATCGAACCGACGTCCTGCAACCGATCAGCACCACCTACCGGGGTTGGACGGTGCTCGAGCAGCCGCCCGTCTCGCAGGGAGTGATCTTGCTGATCGCGCTGAACATCCTGGAAACCTCTGAGATCCCCGCCGAACCGGCGGCTCGTGTGCATCTGCAGGTCGAGGCGCACAAGCTTGCCTTGAGTGAACGGCTTCGAAGGGTTGGTGATCCGCGGGTCTCCCCCGTCGACCTTCACGAGATCGTCTCGAAAGAACGCGCCCGCGCGCTTGCCGCTCGGATCGATACGCGGCGGGCGGCGCCATTGCCCCTCCTGGCAGCCGGTTATCCCGACACGACGTACCTCTGTGTTGTCGACGCCGACCGAACCGTCGTGTCGTATATCCACAGCCTTTATGCGAGCGGCGGCAATGGCGTCGTCGCGGACGGCACCGGGATTCTGCTCAACAATCGGATGCGCTGCTTCAACCTGGAAGCGGACAGCCCCAACCAGCTGGCTCCCGGAAAGCGCCCGATGCATACGCTGAATTCGTGGATGCTGCTTCGGGACGGGCGGCCACAGATCGTCGGCGGCACGCCAGGCTCGTTCTGGCAGGTGCAAACAAATCTCCAGCTCATCAGCCAGCTGCTCGACCAGGGGATGGCATTGCAAGGGGCGGTCGACGCGCCTCGGTGGACCATGGGGGGTCCAACCTCCTGGTCGCAGGCCGCGCTCAGCCTGGAGGGCCGGTTCGGCGAAGAGACGGCGGCCGCCCTCCGGCGGTACGGCCATGAGGTGCGGCAGATCGGCGATTGGGAAGCTGGCGGAGCGGCGCAATTGATCCGGCTAGAAGGGGCGATGCTGAGTGGCGCCGGCGACCCGCGTCCCGGGACAAGTAGTGTGATCGGCTACTGAACGAATCTGTCACCAGTGACAGATGCTTGTCTTTGCGGGAAGCCGATGCTATAAATCGCAGGTAACAGCAGCGGGTCCCCATCCCCGTGAACCACAGGGCGCGATCGTGCATCGCGCATCCGAAGGGAGGAGAAATGGCGGCAAAGAAGAAGTCATCGAAGAAGGCGACAGCCAAGCGCAGCACGGCAAAGCGGGCTGGCGGCAAGAAGTCGACCGCCAAGCGCGCCACGGCCAAGCGAAGCACCGCAAAGAAGGCCGGCGGTAGGAAGTCCGCGACCAAGCGGACGACGGCCAAGCGGACGACGGCCAAGCGCAGCACCGCCCGGACCGGCGCGGCCCGCTCGACGAAGAAGAAGACGGCAGCCAAGCCGGCGGCACGGGTTGCCCAGCCTGTTGCCGTCAAGCCCTCGACCACCCTTAGCGGCGCGCGCCCGGTCGCCCGACCGGCCGAACCCCCTCCGAGCATGCCCTCCTACGGCGGGTTTGGCAGCGAGCCGGGCATGAACGAGCCCGAGCCAGGCTCGATGGGCGGCAGTTCGGAGCGCATCAAGATCGGCGAGCGGCCGCCAGAGCAGACCTGGCCCGGAGGCGGCAACCGGTAGCCATCGTGCGTAAAGCCCCTGCTCGTCGGGCAGGGGCTTTTTTGTTGCGACCAGGGTTACAGCTACGTCCGCCTGCGCAGGTCGAATGGGCCACTCCGCCACTTATTCGATGACGCTACGGACGTTTCTTCTGGTAGAGGATCATGGCAGTAGCGCGCCGGCTGTTGGCGAGCGGCCTCGCAACCGTACTGGCGCTCGCCCTGACCATGGTGCCGGCCCAGGCGGCCATCAGGCGCCCCACCCCCACGCCGAAGCCCACCCCAGCCCTGATCAAGAAGGCGCCCACCGTTATTCCGCCGCAGATCTACCAGCTCAATCCCTTGAAGGTCAATCCCACCGTGCAGCCGAACATCATGATCCTCGGCCAGGGCATGACCCCGGCCACCACGGCGCACGTCGGCGGCCGGCCCGCCACGACTGTCCAGGTTCCCGACGCCAACCACCTGCTGGTGAAGCTGCCCGACAACCTTTCCCAGGGCAGCTACGTCGTCGAGGTGACCAATGAGGCGGGGACCGCCAGGGCGAGCGACGCCCTGGTTGTCGACGAATCGCCGGGCCCGAACAACATGATGTACCTGATGGGCGGCGGTTTCCTCGTCCTGCTGGTCCTCGTCATGCGACTGGCCCGGACGCCAAGCTTCTCCTGACACCCACCCTGATCTGCCCTCAGTAGGCTTTGCGATCCCCCGCCGACATCAGCACCGCCAGGTCCGGTCTCGGCGTCTCGCGAAACTCAGGCTCCTCGCCCAGGGCGCTTTGCGGAACGGCTCGCATCGCTGCCAGCGCGCCTCGCATCTGCCCCACGTTGCGCTTGGCATCGTTGAAGGCGTTCTGGATCATCGTGCTGCCGCGCGCGATGCTGTTTTCGAGGAGGCGGTCCAGCGCCGTGACGTTGTCGTCGATCTGCTGCAAATACCCCTCGAGATTCTCGAGATCGATGGACCGCGCGTACTGCAAATGCAGCCGAAAGAGCGCCAGTACGTAGGGGATTGTCATGCTGTAGGGCATCAGGATGACGCCCTCCCGGTAGGCCTCGAGATGCGCCCGTCGGCAGGCATTGAAGACCGGATCGGGAACCGCCGCCACCGCGAATGCCAGGGTGGCCGATGGATCGATGTACTGGCGCACCTCGCGGACCTTCAGTCGCAAGATGCGTTCGATCTCCTGGACGACCACGGCTTCCTTCGCGGGTTCCTGCAGCTCGTCGGCGAGCCGGTCGAGCAGCTCCGGCGAGGGCCATTTGCTGTCGATCGGTAACCGCTTGCCGTTGGCGAGGACGAGCGCGTACTCGACCACCTTGCCGTTCACATGGAAATTCATATCGATCATTTGCGCGGGGAACTGACGGAAGGCATCCTGCAGGATGTTCTCGCCCGCCGCGCCACGCGTGCGGCTGCCGAGCAGAACGGTCTCGATCCGGCGTGCCGACGCCTGGACGTCTTCTTCCATGCGGCGGCGCTCCTCGGCATCGACCTTGAGCCGCTCGACTACCAGGCGGGCATCCGACAGGTCTTTGCCGAGGGCATCGCGAACGCCGGCGGAGCTTTCGAGCACCTTCGTTTCCACGCCCTGCACCGCTGCCTGCAGCATGCCGAGCGACTGGCCCAGCGAGCCCTGCTGGTTGCTCACCGTTTCGACGTGCGATTTGAGCGCGCCGAGGTCAGAAAGGGCACGCAGCACAGCCTCGGAGGCGCCATCCGTAGCCGGCCGGCGAATCAGCAGGAGGAAGAACATGGCGATCACGGCCGCCAACAGCAGGATGACGAGGACCAGTTCCAGGACGTTCACGGCAACTCCTTCAGGACGTAAGCGGGACGATTGGTCTCAATCATGGTGGTTGTGCTCACTCGCAAAGTCAAGCACCCCGTTTTGACAGCTGTCTGTCGCACAGCCCCCACCCTGCCCTCCCCCGCGAGGGGGGAACATGCTCAGGTATCGACCGGGTATCCGCGCTCGATCCAGGCCGCGGTTCCGCCCTCGACGTTTTCGACCCGGGGATAGCCGAGCTGAAGCAGGTAGCCGGCCGCGGCCAGACTGCGCTGTCCGCTATGACAGATGGCGAGCACCGGCCGATCACGCGGCACCTCTGAAACCCGTTGCTCCAACTCCCCCAGCGGAATCAGGCACGCCCCGGGGACGTGGCCGGCCGCGTACTCCCAGGGTTCTCGAACATCCAGCAGGAACGGCTTCGGCTCCTCCTCGAGTCGTTGACGCAGCTGCTTCACGTCGATCACCGGGACTGCCGCCATCGGGAAATCTTAATCGCGGCCCGGCGACGCGGGTCATGCGCGGCGCAAGCTTGGCTGCCGGCGCGCGTCGAACTCAGCAGCGTGAGCAAGGGCCAGCAGTACCTGCAATTCTTCGGTTCCGACGCGCTCAAACGACTCCACGGCTGCGCCATTGCCGAGTCAGACCGGGGCGCCGATAGCCCCTGCCGGGCGTTGGCCCGGCCGCTCCGGCGGCCCCAAATTGGATTCGGAGATCCTCGGGCGCCGATCGTCTTCATCAGCCCAAGCCCGCTCGATATCGCCAGCGCCAGTAATGAGGCCTTCGCCGAGTGGCTGGACCGGGAAGCGACGCTCGAGCATCACCTGACGTCGGAAGCGCCCCATCCGTACTTCCAGTTCGTCCGAGCGGTCATCAGTGGCGCACGCCGCCGGCTCGGGCAGAAACCAGGCAAGCACGACAGCCTCGACCTGGCCTTTCACACCTGGGCGGTGCGCTGCGCGACGGGAAACCCCGACCGGGTCACCGATGATGCGCTCAACCAGTGCGTCGACCGCCACCTGGAGAGCCTGCTGGCGAGCATCGCCCCCCGGATCGTGGTCGCAATGGGCGGTCCGGTCGCCCGCCATCTGTGGTGGCGCACGATGCGCACCTGGGACGGGTGGGGCCCGATGACCAAATTCCATGGCAGGGTGCTCGAGATCGAGCTCGGGAAGCTAACCATGACGGCCATCCTCAGTGTGCATCCGTACCAGCGTGGCATCGACCTGCACGCTGACGTCATCGCTCGCTCAATCGGCGAGCGGGTCACGGCGGAAGATCTTCAGCCTGCAGAATTGAGGGCGGCATGACCACGCAGACGCCAACCGATCCGCGGTTCATCGAAAATGACGACGACAGCCGTCTTCGCGAACGCATGCAGAAGGCCGAGCAGGGTCACTCGCTTCGTCCCGGTGCGCTGTGTCCCCATTGCGGAGGGCACGCCTTCAAGCGCGCGGAACTCAAGGCGGGCTCACCGTGTCCCGCTTGCGGGAAGCAACCCCGCGCCGCCGCCTAGTTAGGCGGAACAGCGAGGCCGCAGGGCGAGCCGCGCTTTCGCGCGTAACAGGGCGGGCGTCGTATGCGGCCGGTACGCGCACACGAGGCCGTCGTTATTTCGGCCGAGTGCGCGATGGGCCGGTGGACGGCGCACCCGCCCGGTTTCGTCCCTGTGTAACTGTGTTGCCGGCCCGCGCCGAAGCGCGGTCCGGCGTTTTCTTAGCGGAATTGCGCAGGGCCATCTTTGCGCCCGCGCTGGCAATCTTGTCGCGCAGGTCGCGCGGCGCGAGCACTTCAACGGCATCACCCCAGCCAAGGATCCATGGTGTGATCTCGACCGTCCCCGTCACGGTTACCGTCATGTCCAGCGTGCCTTTGGGGCCGTCGGTGAGTCGCTGCGATGGATGCCAGATCGATTCCTTGACGCGAGCGGACGCCGGCGGGTAGAAGCGCATCCGGACCTCGACTGGCTCGCCGGAATGAAAGATGCCCCAGGCGCCCGCGAGATAGTCGTTGATATCGAAGGTCGCCGGGATCTGGTAGGTTTCCGACATCTGCTCGGCACGAGTGATGCGCACCAGCTTGAAGGTCCGCATCTCGCCCAGGCCGCGGTCGCGCGCGACGACGTAGCTGCTGTGCCCGATCAGTGACGGCTCGAGAAAATACGGCTCGATCACGCGCGGCTTTGCTTCATGGTCCGTGCTCGGGTACCAGATCCGAACCGTTCGGTGGCCGGCCCAACTCAGCGCGATCGTCTGAAGCACCCGCGAGTAGAGCGGATTCGGTGCCCGTTCCGCCATCTGGCGGACGGTGGCGTGCACGTACTCCGCTACGGGGGCCGGCATCACCGCGGCCAGCTTGGTGAACGCGTCGGCCACGTCAGGATCCGCTTCGTCGGTGTGACGATGCATCAGGCGAACGCCCATCAGCAAGGCCATCGCCTCGCGCAGCGTGAACTTGACCGGTGCGATGAAGTAGTTGGGGTCGATCAGGATGCGGCCCTTATCCTCGTAGATGGGCACGTTCATCGCCTCGAGGGCGCGCACGTCGCGATATGTCGTACGCGGATTGACGCCGGTCCGGCGGGCGATCTCGCCGGTCGTCAATCCGTGCGGATTACCCTGGAGCAGCGTCTGGATCTTGAGGATGCGGGCGCCCCGATCCCCTTTTTCGAACGAGCCCATTTTCGCGAGTTCAGTCTAGGACGGCAGCCAGATCGAAATAAACTCGGGCCAACCTTTATAATGGGCGCTGCTTTCGCGCTCGCTTATGCGGTCGCGCCAGGCACAATTCGCGTGGTTACGGGGGATTTGTGGCCCTTCGCCTGCTCCATTTCGCTGACCTGCATCTCGATCGATCGTTCGCGGGCGAGCGCCTCTATGGCGTCGGCGCACAACGACGCCGGGAGGACCTCCGGGCGGCGCTTCAGCGGATCGTCGAGCGAGCCGAAGAGGCCCAGGCGGATCTGATTACCTGCGGCGGCGATCTTTTTGAGCAGGACCATGTCACCCGCGAGACGGCGAGTTTCGTGTTGCAAACCCTGGGCGCGGCGGGAAGGCCGGTCTTGATCGCCCCGGGGCACGCTGACCCGGCGGTTCCCAGCTCGCCCTACCGCTACCTGCGCTGGCCGACGAACGTCACGGTCGCCGCTCATGAGGACTTGCGCCCCTACCATCACCGCGACGTGCAGATCTGGGCATCCGGCTTCATGCGGGCTGAAGTCGCCGAAGCACCCCTGCGTGACTTCGTGCGATTAGAAGGCGGGACCCATCTCCTGCTGCTTCATGCCTCGGATATGACCCAGGTGCCGGAGGGCGTGACGCCCCACAAGCCAATCCTCCCCAGCCAGGTCGAGGAAGCCGGCTTCCGCCATGCACTGCTCGGTCACTACCACGATGCCAGATCAAGCGCGTCGGTCACCTATCCGGGCAGCCCCGAGCCGCTGGGGTGGAGCGAATCCGGCCGCCACTGCACGGCACTGGTCTCCCTTGACGACGAGGGCGCGCTGACCGTCAGACTCGATGACGTCAATGCGCGACAGTTTGCCCAGGAGTCGATTGACATCACCGGCATGACCAGCCCGGAGCATGTCCGCGAAGCGGTGATGGCGATACGCGGGGGAAAGCACCTCGACGGGGCGGTGATCCGTACCACCCTCGTCGGCGAGCGCTCCCGATCCCTCACCCTGGATCCGGAGGCGCTGTCGAAAGAATGCAGCGATGGATTTGCCTACCTCGAGGTTTCCGACCGATCGCGCGTCAGCCATGACCTCGACGCCGCGGCTCAGGAATTCACCAGCCGCGGCGAGATGGTGCGCAAGCTCGTCGACCACAAACCCGAGTCGCGACAGGACGAAAACACCGTCGGGCGAGCGCTTCAGCTGGCGCTCGATGCCTTCGACGAATGAGCGCTGGGCTGCGACGGGTGGGTCAGGCATGCGACTGACTCGAATCGAGATCGAGGGCTTCGGCAGCCTGCAAGGCGTGGACCTGCGCTTCGGTCCCGCCATGAACCTGGTGGTGGGGCCGAACGAGGCGGGCAAGTCCACCCTCCAGGAGGCGATCGTGACCGGCCTCTACGGCCTGCGCTCGGGCGACGGGGCGCGCGCCGCCACCGTGGAGCGCGCCGATCGCTGGCGACCATGGCAGGGAGGCGACTTCGGATTGGCGCTGGAATTCGAGCTCGACGACGGAACCCAGCTCCGCGTCGAGCGAGATCTCGATGCGGAAACGGCGCGCGTGACCGACGTCGGCACCGGCGCCGACCTCACCGACCGCTTCGATAGGGATGCCTCGGGTGTCCTGCAGCTTGGACGCCAGCTTCTGGGCGTGAGCCGGGACATCTACACCAACACGGCGTGTATCTCGCGGAGTGAGGTGATGCGCCTGGAGGACGCCGGCAGCATCAAGGAAGTGATCGTGGCGTTGGCCGACTCGGCGCACCCGGACCGGACCGCTCAGCGCGTGCTCGACCGGCTCCGTCAGGAGCGTGTGCACCGGATCGGCAAGCCGCGTGGGCGCTCCGGACCGCTCCATGACCTGGAGAGCCGGCTGGCCGAGCTGGAACGCCAGCTCGGCGCCGCACGGCAGGCCCGCGCCTCGGTCGACGAGCTGGCGCAGAAGCGCGAAACCGTTGGGGCGTTGACTGAGGCCGAGCTGGGCATCGTCCAAACCCTGGACGCCGCCGTGCTCGCGTCTCGATTGGAGGAGGGACGTCACCGGCTGGAACGGGTGCAAGCCATGGAGCAGGCGATCAATGAGGAACGCAGCCGGCAAGAGGAACACACGCGCTTTGCCATGTTCCCGCTGGATCGCCAATCCGACGTTCAGGAGCTGCGCAGTCACCTGCGGGCCACCAAAGAGGCGCAGGAGGAATTCGAGCGCCGAGCCGCCGACGTTGCTCCCCAGGTGCGCCAGCTGGAGGCGGAGCGGGCGAAGCTCGACGCGGATGCCCAGGGCTACGAAACGCGAGCCCGGGGCATCGATTCGGCGGCTCTGACCCACGAGCCGGCGGTGCGCGAGCTGCTTTCCGCGCTCAATGTCGGTGACGCCCAGGCGCCTGAAGGCCACCTCCGAGCCCAAACCGCCGCCGAAGATGCTCGTCGCCTCGCCGAACGGCACCCCGGTCTCATCGGCCAGAACCTGGACTGGTCCACCCGCCAGAGGGAATTCCAGCGGGTGTACTCCGAATGGCGGGAGCGTCACACGGTCGCGCTCGAAGCCCGCCGCCGGGCGGGCGCCGAGCTGCCTCCACGGCTGGAGCAGCTCAAGCACGACATCTCTCGCTACAAGGAAGTCCCGGACGTCATCAAGGCCGGCCAGCACGCGGAAGAGTCCATGCGACGCGAAGAATCGATGGCGGAACGCGCGCGCAGCCGCCAGCGCACCTTCCTGGGCGCGATGCTGGGTGGCCTGTTGTTGACGGCGCTCGCCATCCTCGTGGCCTTTCTCGCCCTGCAGGGCGGGATGCCGCTGTATCTCAGCGGGGCCGCCTTCTTCCTCCTCGGCATGGGCGTGCTCTCCACCGGCATCGGCATCTGGGTGCGGGGCGCGGCAGTGCGTGAGGTGGATCGCCGGCTTCGAGCCAAGGATGACGCTCGCCAGAAACGCCGTGAGATCCTCCAGCCGTGGGGCGTCCGGAGCTCTGGCGAGCTCCAGCAGGCGCTCGTCGAGCACCTCCAGAAGGTTCGCTACGACGCCACCCGCCTCGAACTGGACCGTCAGGCGACCGAGCTGGAGGAACGGGCGCAGGTGGCCGGCCGCAGCCTGCGCGAACTGGTCGGTTCGTGGGGATTGCCACAGCCGGCGCCGACCGAGGAGGCCGTCGACGAGACCGCGCACGAGATCGAATCTCTGGCGCAGGATACACTGGCCTGGAACGCCGCCAGTCAACGGGCGGCTGAGGCGTCCCGCACCGAGTCCGAAATGGATCAGCGCCGGGAATCGCTCCGACAACAGCTGCACAGTTTGCTCGATCGCCTCGGTTTCGATCGGCGGGAAGCGCTGGGGGCTGCCCGCGATTTCATCGCGAGCTGCGAGGCGGCCCGCACCGCCCAGCAGGTGCGCACCCGGATCGAACAGCTGGATGCGCAGCTGGACCAACTCCGGGCGCCGGGCCAGCGGGCGGCCGCCGAGCAGGCCAAAGCCGAGGAGTATGCGGGCCAGCTCTCCGCCATCTACGCGCCGGCCGGTATCACGGATAGCGACATGGAGCGCGCCGCCGAGGCCTGGGACGCCGCGGTGGGTCACGCGCAGGCCTACCGCGCCTCGAGCGCCAGACTCGCGGAGCTGGAGGCGCAACGCGGTACGGCGCCTGCCGACGAAGGGACCTCCCTCCGGCAGCTGGTCGAGGATCTGTCGCGGCAGTTGGGCGACGTAAGCCCGAGCGTCGACGCCGTTCGAGCGGCGGAGTTCGCCGCCCTGCCGCTGGCCGAGCTCGAACGGCAGCGCGACCAGCATCGAGGCGCCAAGGAGCGAGCGCAGGAGGAGCGGGCTCGCGCCGAAGAGCTCCTCAACGACCGATTGACCCAGATCGGCGACGTCGCCTCGCTCGAAGAGGAGATCGCCACGGCGCGGGAGCAGCTCCAGGATCTCGAGGCCGAAGCGCACGCCTACGACCTCGCGATCGAGACTCTGGAAGCCGCCGCCAAGTCGGTACGCCGAGCCGTGATCCCGCGGCTGAAGTCGCAGCTTCAGGGCCAGCTGGCCCCCATCACAAACGGTCGCTATCGGGACGTTCGGATCGGCGAGGACCTTGCGCTCTCCGTCAGGACTCAGGATCAGCGCGGCTTCAAGGATGTC
>VBEN01000082.1 GCA_005881175.1 Chloroflexota bacterium | reverse complement strand
CTTGGTCCGCTTATCACGCCCGCGACGATGGACGTGAAGTTCGAGATGTGGGGCGAGGTCTCGGACGCGTTGCAGCAGAAGGGTCCGCAGATGCCGTGGGAGCTTGACGCCGAAAAGCGGCTCGAGAATATGCCGCCCTTTGTCAAAGGCCAGGTGATGGCGGCGGTCGAGGGAAATGCGCAGCAGCTCGGCGAGGCGCGGGTCACCTCAAAGGTGATGGATGCCGTCATCCAGAAATGGATCGAGACGGGCGATTTCCATGAGGGTCGATACGGCTTCCGAGCGTAGCCTGCTGGTCGCAACCGATCTGACCCGCGCCTATCGCGGGGGAAAAGGCGTCTTCAACATCCGCCTGAGGCTGGCTGCGGGCGAGGTGGTCGGCGTCATGGGGCCAAACGGCTCAGGGAAGACCACTCTCCTTCGGCTGCTCGCGACCGCGGCCACGCCAACGTCCGGTCAGGTCAGCTGGTTCGGCTCGACCAACGCTCGGGATCCGTCGGTGCGTCGGCGGCTGGGCGTCATGCTCGACCAGGCGGCGCACTTCGATGAGATGACGGGCTACCAAAACGCCTGGTTCTTCGCCCACCAGTTCGGGCTTTCGGACGAGCTCGCGCGGGAGCGGCTTGATGAGCTGTTTTCCTGGTCCGGCTTATCAGAGGCACGGGACCAACTCGTGGGCCAGTACTCACTTGGGATGAGGCGCAGGCTGAATCTCGTCGAGGCCCTCGTGCATCGGCCCTCCATCCTGCTGCTCGACGAGCCCACCCTGGCGCTCGATTACCGGGCGGAACTGGACCTGATCGAGCGCCTCCAGCTGCTCAGCCTGACCGGCACGGCCGTAGTCCTTGCAACGAACGATGTGCACCTTGCCGAGCGACTCTGCGATTCGATCCTTTTCCTCCATCAGGGCCGCATCATTCGGGAGGGGCACGTGCCGGAATTGCTGACCGAGGTGGCGGGCTCGAAGGAAGTGCAGCTGCAGCTGAACTCGCCGGTCGGCCTCGAGGCTATTCGCGCACTGGCGGCCGTTGAGGCGGCGAACGTGGACGGCGATACGGTGCATATCATCCTGGCGCGCGGCGCCAACCCGGCGCAGGTGCTGGCCGTGCTCAATGGCACCGCGGACCTGGTCAGCAATATGCGCGTTCGCCGACCGAACCTGGGCGACCTGTTCCTCAAGCTGACGGGCGTAGCGTTGCCGGTCGCGCATCGATGATGCTGGCCGGCACCATCTGGCAGCGGGAGTTGGTGGAGTTTGCCCAGCGCCGGCGGGCGCTGGTCATCAAACTCGCTTTTCCGCTGCTGATCGCGATTCCGTTGGTCCTCAGCCGCGCACCGTCGATCTATGCCGCCATGGCGCTCACCATGTTGATTGCGATCGTGGGCGCTCTGGGAGCCGGCGCGGTCCTCACCCGTGAACGCCAGACCGGCCTGACGCTGCGCTACCGAACCCTGCCCGTCACACCCGGACGGCTGCTCATCGAGCGGCTGTCCACCAATTCGGCCATCGACTTCGTCCAGCTGATTCCGGTCCTGGTCTTGATCGCGCTGCGGCGCCCCTCGACGTTCGCCTGGTGGCCCGCCTTGCTGCTGAGCACGGCCGCCGTCTTGTTGATCGGCAATCTCATGGGAGCCATCGCCAGTACGCTGTCTCAGTCCCCCGGCGAGGTGATGCTCTATGTCGTGATCCCGCTGCTGCCCCTGCTCTATCTATCCGGGATCTTTACCCCGCCATCGGAGCCGGCGCTGCTCGTCGTATCCCGCCTGCTCCCCTTCAGCTACCTGCACGAGGCACTGCTCGGCGCTCTGGGAGGTCAGCCGAACTTGCTGCCCTGGGAGACCTTGCTCGGTGGGTTGGGCTTCCTGGTCGGTGCCGCCGGACTGACCGGGCGTCTCGGCCGCCGCGTTTTCGAATCGGACTGAGCCCGACGGCCATGGGCAGCTACCTCGCCACGTCGTTCTCCATCGACCAACCCGGCGTCCAGCTCCCCTTCATCACGAACCGATGGGCGGTCGGATTCTTCTTCCTCGCCCACATCATCTTCGGGTCCTTCACCATGGGCGCGCTCGTGCTGGGGCCGACGTATGAATGGATTGGGCTCCGGCGCGAGGATCCGCGATTCGAGCGCTACGCCCGCGCTCTGGGGAACGTCAACCTCAAGATCTTCAGCCTCGGGGCGACGCTCGGCGGCTTCGCCGTCATTGTGATCGTCGCCCTGTACGGGAAGTTCTTTGTCTCCCTGATCACGCTCTTCTTCTGGCCGGCCGTGGTGGCCTTCAGCGTCTGGTTCTTCACGCTGGGGGGCATCCTCCTCTACAACCTGCGCTGGGATCAGTTCCGGCTGCACAAAGGCCTACACATCCTGGTCGGCTATGCGACGGCCGCCACCGAGCACATCTTTCTCTTCATCATCGTTGCGCTCGACAGCTACCTGTTGACGCCCGGTCAGGGCCAGGGGACCGCGGCCTTCTTCAATCCCTCGTACTGGCCCGAGCTCGGCCACCGATTCGTCGGCAACCTTTCCTGGGCATCCTTCTTCATCGCGGCAGTGGCCGCCGTCTACGCGGCAGCCAGCCGGCTGCCGGCCAACCGGATCTACTTCCACTGGGCCGCCCGCACCAGCCTGGTCGTCGGGTTTGTGACGCTGGTGCTTCAGATCGCGTTGGGAGCGGTCTTCGTGGAGAGCATCAAGCACAGCTCCCCCGGGGCCTTTCAGTACTCGCTGCAGGGCCCGTTCGCCTGGCTCTGGCTGTTGCAGGCCGCCTTTATCGCGATCCTGCTCATCGGTAGCAACCTCTATTTCTGGCAGTCCCGGCCGACGGCCCCGGCGCCGACGCTGACCGCGATCGTGATCCTGGCGTCGTTGGTGACGGTGATGCCGGCGGCCGTCTTTCCCAAAGGCCTCTTCTGGGTGCGCTACCTGGCGCTGGGCATCGCCGTCTTGCTCAGTCTGCTGCACTGGCTGATCTCTCGTCCGCGAGCTCGGGCGGCGACCCCGGATCTTCGGCGGAGCAGCCAGGTCACCCTGGCGGTCACCGGGGCCAGCGCGCTCCTCCTGTTCCTGCTCATGGGCGTCATCCGGACGACGGCACGGAGCGATTACACCATCTACGGCGTCATGAAAGAGACGGACAGCTACGGCATCTTCCAGGCTCCCTCCAAGGGCTACTACCCGTGAGTCACTGATGGGCGATATCCAGACCTACTTCTACCTGGCCCTGATCAGCGTGATCATGATCGGCCTGACGCTCACCTTCGTCGGGATTGCGGGCGCTGGCCTTCGGCGCTGGTTCCGGCAGGCGCATGGTCAAGCTCCGCTCACCTTCTGGCTGGTCGGCAGCGCGATCACGCTTACCCTCTTGTTCATCGTGTTCGGCACGGCTGGGGTGCTCTACGGGTTCATTCGCTATGGCGCATCGTGATCCGCGGCGGCTGAGTCGCCGCCAGTTCGCACTCCTTGGCACCCAGGTGGCGGGCGCCGTGGTCACGGTGTTGCTCGGCATTCCGATCGTTGGTTTTCTGATTTCCCCGCTCTTTCGCCAGCAGCAAGCCGTATGGCGCGAGGTTGGCGACATCGGCGCCGTGCCCGACCGGCAACCGACCAAGTTCGACGTCTCCTTCCCGCTGGGCGAGTGGACCAGTGCCAACGTCAACTTGGCGGTCTATGTCGTGAAGATCAACGCGGATTACCGGATCTTCTCGAACGTCTGCACCCACATGGAATGTCCGGTGCGATGGGAGACCAGCCTCGGTCAGTTCCTTTGCCCCTGCCACGGCGGGCTCTACGACATGACCGGGAACAATGTCGGCGGCCCGCCGCCCAAGCCGCTTCCCCAGTACGTGCACAGGATCGAGGGCACCACGCTCTTTATCCAGAACCGCTTCACCGAGTCCGTGTGATGGGTCGGATCTCCGCCGCCTACAACTGGTTCGACGAGCGAACCGCCATCCGGAGCCTGATACGGAAGGGCCTTTATGAGGCGGTGCCGGTTCGCGGCGCGTGGTTCTACACCCTGGGCAGCGCCACGCTGGTCCTGATCCTGCTTCAGCTGATCACCGGCATCTTTCTCACGCTCCTCTACGTCCCCTCTGTCAGCGAGGCGTGGGCAAGCCTGCACTACCTCGCCCAGCACGACGCCTTCGGCTCCATCGTCCGCGCCATCCATCTCTGGTCCGCCTACATCTTGTTGTTCGTCATCGGTCTGCACATGGTGCGGACATTTTTCTCCGGGTCGTACAAGCGCCCCCGGGAGCTGAACTGGGTGACCGGGGTGGGCCTGTTCGTCCTGGTGCTGGCCATGGCGATCACCGGCGCCTTTCTCCCGTGGGATCAGGCGGCCTACTGGACGGCGGTCGTGGTGACCAACATTCCTGTCTACACGCCCTTCATCGGCTCCTTTCTTCGTGCGCTCTGGCGAGGCGCCGACACAATTGGTCCGACCACGCTGAGCCGGACGTTCGGCATCCATGTCTGGCTCATCCCCGCCATCCTGTTCCCGCTAATCGGCGCCCACCTGGCACTGCTCCGCAAACACGGTGAATTCGGCTCGTACGTCAACTATCGAGGCGCATACCGCAGCCGCGAGGGCGTCGACGTCCCGCCGGCACCGAAGCAGCGACCGATCGAGCCACCCTATCCGGCGGTGCCCACCGATGAGCTATGGGCGGCGCCCCTGGAAACCGAGGATTTCTATCCGCACCAGACGTTCAAAGACGGGGTCGTCTCGGCCGGGCTCGTGATTCTCGTCTTCATCCTGGCGGTCGCCATCGGCGCCCCATTGGAGGCGATCGCTGATCCTTCCACGACGAGCTATACGCCCGTGCCCGAATGGTTCTTCCTGCCGCTCGATGAACTGCTCGTGCTGGTTCCGCAACAACTGATCCCGCTCGTCCTGGTCCTGCCGACGGTTGGGGTCCTGCTGCTGCTCGCCCTGCCCTTCATCGATCGTGACCCGGAGCGCAATCCATTTGAGCGGCCGGCGGTGATGGTTCCCGGCGCGTTCGCCGTGCTTTTCGTCGTCCTCCTGACACTGCTCGGCTCGGGCCGGCTCTTCAACCTGTGAGCGCGCTCATCGCCCTCATTGCGCCTGCCCTGCACCTGCTGGCGACCGAGCTGCCCTCGCAGGCGCCGCAGGGAAACAATCGCCTCGCGGCCCAGGCGGTCATCGGCAGCTTATTCTCGCTCCACATCCTGATCGCCGGCCTGGTCAGTGGCGCCGGCGAGATCGGACCGGCCATCGAGTTTCTGGGCTTCGTCCGGCAGCGCCGCCGATACGACCGGCTGGCCCATGGGCTCGGCCACTTCATGACCCTCTACTTCAGCTTCAGCTCCGCGATCGCCATCCTGCTGATCACGGTGCTGCTGGTCGGCTACTGGGGGCATTTCTGGACAACCATGGTGACCATCGGCTGGTGGCCGCTCTTTATCGAAGCCTGGACGTTTGTGTTGCAGGTCTCGCTGGCCTACATCTGGTACTACGCTTGGGAGCCGCTCCGCGCGTTCAAGGGTGTGCACATGGCGATCGGCGGATTGCTGGCGATCGCCTCCTTCCTGCAGGTGTACATGATCGACATCATCGCCAGCTACATGCTGACCCCCACCAACCCACAGAATCCGCTCCGCCTCGCTCTCAACCCGACGTCCTACCCGCTGACCGTACATCGCACCATCGGCAACCTCGCCTACATCGGGTTTGCCTTCGGCGCCTTCTGCGCGATTCGCTTTCTGCGCGCTCGCAACCCCGAGGACAAAGCGTTCTACGACTGGGCGGGCAGCTTCGGCCTCCTCTGGGGGGTGGCAATGACCCTGATGCAGCCAATCATCGGCTACTCGTACGCGAAAGAGATCCAGCTGCACAGCTACGGCAGCTGGTACAAGATGATGTTCGGAACCCTGAGCCCGGTCTTCCTCTGGCAGATCACCTTGTTGGGGATCATGTTCATCACGGCCACGCTGTACTTTGGCCGGCGATTGCGAACCGATGGAGCGCGGGGCGCCGGGTTGCTCAGATTGATGTCAGTCGGCCTGGTGCTGACCACGCTGCTGGCGGCGATGCCCTATCACCTCGGCTTCACCTATGCCGATGTTGCGGCAGCCGGCCTCAACCGTCCGTTCTGGGAAGGCGGGTTGATCAACCCGTTGGGCTCGATGATCCCGTGGAAGGTACTGGCCCTGATGTTCTACACGCTGATCGCGATCGCCGCCGTGGTCTGGTACCTGCGCGGGCTACCAGGCGTGATCTGGGGCAGCGCCCGGCGCGGCGAACAACGCATCCTGATGCTGATGGCAGTCCTCACCATGCTGATGATCGTGACAATGGGCTTCATCCGCGAGAACAGCCGGGGTCCCTTCTTGATATCCGGGGAGATGACCATCCAGGGCCAGCAGAACACGCAGAATCCGCAACCCACGCCGGCACCCTAGCGCTCCCCCGCGGTGTGCGGTACCGGCTTGTCCTCGATCGGGCTCTCCTCAGCCGCTTCGCTGATCTCCTCGGATAGACGTGGGAGCGTCGCGGCATGGACTCTCCCAGACGCGCTTGCGGAGAGAGGGGCCTCCTCGCCGCGGCGAGCCCGATAGACGGCACCAAGCAAGACGTTCAGCAGGGCGGCGACCGGGACCCCGAAGAGCGCCCCGAGAATGCCGCCCAGTTCGGCGCCGATCAAGAGCGCCGCCATTGCGACCAGTGGATGAATGCGCGTGGCGGAGCCGGTTACTCGCGGACCAAGGATGTAGGCCTCGATGGCGTGGCCGCCGACGGCGGCAATCAGGGCGAGCAAGCCGATCAGCGGCCCCTTGAATACGAGGGCAATGAGAACCGCCAGGCCCATCCCGATCGGTGCGCCGATGAGTGGGAGGAATTCCAGGAAGAAGGTCAAGATTCCTAGAACCACCGCGTAGGGCACCCCGATCACCGTCATGGCGACCCCGGTGTACGTCCCCATGACGAGCGACATGACGAGCTGGCCCCGGGCATACTGGCCGACCGTCGTGCCGACGGCGAGCAGCGTGAAGTCGTACACGTCTTCGCGACCGACAAACAGTTTGCGCATGCTGGCGATCAGTTGGCGACCTTCCACCAGCAGGTAGATCGAGATCACGACCACCAGGAGGACGTTGATCAGGGTTCCCAGTGTCCCCGTGAGGATCCCGAGGACTGATCCGAGGACGGCGGTGCTGATTCCGCTAGCCCCGCTCGGCAGACTCAGCTTGAGCGGAATGCCCGCACTATCGATCGCATCCTGCAGGAAGCGAACGAAAGCGATGGCTCGCGATTCCAGCGCCGGTAATTGCTTGGCCTGGCCGATCAGGGCCGGCGTCACGAGCGCGATCAGCCCGGCGATCAGCCCGATGATGACGACGTAGAGCAGAACTACAGCAAAGACCCGCCGGCCTTTGAAGACGGACAGCCTCTCCATCCGGTCGATCACGGGGGTTAGCAGCAAAGCAATGATGGCGGCGAAGACGAACAGAAGCAGGACGTCGAACAGGTGCACGACCAGGTATTCGCTCTGGTGAAAGAGCATCACCAATGTGAGCGCGATCAGCAGATAGACCAGGATCCGGACGGGACGCTCGAGGTGGCGCCAGGCTCTGGTCACGACCGGTTCGTCTTCCGCCATGGAGCCAGTCTCGCAGACCGGTCATCGGAGAATGACGACCTCGTTCCTTACATGGCGCAGGGCCCGACCGCAACCGGCTGGGTTCGGCCTTGCGCCTGGTCGATATCCGGCTGCACCTCGGCATCGGTCAGCGCGTAGGCCTTCCCCGACTCGCTCGTCGATGCGGCGAAGATCACCCCCACGACCTTACCGTTCAGATCGACCAGGGGCCCCCCGGAGTTGCCCGGCTGTACTTTGGCCTGCGTGATCCAGATGCTCCGAACCACGAGGTTCTGCCCGTAGATGTCACGACCCTCCGCCCGCACTTCACCATTCACCACCGCGGCTTCGGCCGTCTCAGCACCGCCGCCGGGATAACCGATGGCGGCGCCCTGCGTCCCGGGCCCTGCTCCGGCCTCGTTGAGCGGGGCCAGCGCCAGCCGGGGCACGTAGAGGATGGCGACGTCGCGACCGGGGTCGAATAACACGACCCGCGCGCTCAAGCTCCGGCCCGCGTTGTTCCGCACCGTCGTCCCCTGAGTGCCGGCCACCACATGGGCGTTGGTCAGCACCATGCTGGGACCGACCGGGAAACCGCTGCCGAAGACGATCCCGCCGCACCCAAATCCCTGGATTTTCAGGGTCCCCGTCAGAGCCGCCTGGACGCCGGGCGTATTGATCGAGTTGGGCAACGGCTGAGGGGATGGGCCCACGGGCTCCAGTCCGGAGAAGGCGGACGGAAAGTTGACGCCGGCGATGATGGTCTGCACCCTGGCGAGGAAGGCCGGCGGCCGTGGAGCGATGGCGTCGAGGGTCCGCAAGATCGTCGACCGTTGGATGGCCGTCGAGATCTGCGGGCTGGGCACGCGCGCCAGGCTGAGGCCGAGGAACCAGGAAACCGAGAGGACGGCGATGGCGGAGAAGGCCGCACCCGCCAGGCTGTCGATACGACCGGTTTGCGGGCGTGCCAGCAGTCGAAGGCGGATCGGCTCTCCCACCCAGTAACCGACGCTGCTGCCGATCGTCCCCAGCACGATCAGGATCATGACGGCTCCCAGGGAGCGCGCCGTCGAGCCACTGAGGTTGAGGACGTCCATCACGACCGGGGCAAGCGCGGCGCCGATGATCACACCCAGCACGAGTCCCACGTACTGCGCCATGGAGAGCCAGAAGCCGCGACGATATCCACTGCTGATGGCAAAGATCACCGCGATCACGATGAACAGGTCGATGAGGTTGAAGCGCATCAGGCATGGACCCGTAGGTCGCTGCGCGGTTTACCGACGCAGATCAGGGCATAACCTTCAGCCAGCTCTTCGTTACTGATCAACCATGCTTCTGACTGGTCGATGATGCCGTCCACCCTGACCATGCAGGTTTTGCAGCGGCCCTTGCGGCAGTCGAAAGCGAGCGCCACACCGGCCCGAAGCCCAGCTCCGAGAACACCCTCAGTCTCGGGCACCTCGACCGTCGTCCCACTATTGAGAAAGGTGACACGGAAGGATCGCGCCATCAATGACTTTTGACGGCGTTGATCACCCGATAGAGATAATCGCCGGCCGCGATGATCACGATCAGAATCCCGAGCGCTACGAGGCGCGGCCGCAGCCAGGTTTGATAGAAGCTGCCTCGCCAGGTCGGACCCAGCAGCAGCGCGAGCACGATTCCTGCCGCGGCGATCGCGAGAAGAATGCGGAACGCCGTCGACACGGGCTAAGTCTACGGAAGCTCGGAGGCGTTCCTAGTCGAACCCGATGACCTGTTTGAACCGGTCGAAAAAGCCCTTCTCGATGTGCTGTGGCTTGCCGTTCACTCCGCCCAGCTGACGCAGCGCTTGCTTCTGTTCCTCAGTCAGGTTCGTCGGGATGACAACCCGGACATACACGATCTGGTCCCCACGCCGACCCGAACGCAGGTGCGGAATCCCGCGCCCATGGATGCGGAGCAGCTTGCCATACTGGGTGCCCGGCGGAATCTCGATTCGTTCCGGCCCGTCCACCGTAGGAATCTCGATCGTGTCGCCCAGCGCAGCCTGCGCCACGCTGAGCGGCAGCTCATAGACGATGTCGGTGCCATTTCGCTTCAGCACCGGGTGTGGCTTGACCTGGATCACGATGTACAGGTCGCCTGCTGCGCCACCACGGGGACCGACTTCACCCTCGCCCGTGAGCCGGATCTGTGAGCCATTGTCGACCCCGGCCGGGATGTTGACCCGAACTTTCTTCTCACCCGGGCGGTGGCCGCTGCCGCCGCAGGTCCGGCACGGTCGCTCGATGACTTTTCCCTCCCCGTTGCAGCGAGGGCAGCTCGCGACATTGACGATCTGGCCGAAGATCGACTGGGTCGCGCGCCGCACCTGGCCTGAGCCTCGACACTGGGGACAGGTCTGCGGGGCGGTGCCGGCCTCGGCACCGGTACCCTGGCAGGACTCGCACGCCTCGGCCCGCGGGATGGTCAGCTCGCGTTCGATACCGCGGACGGCCTCTTCGAAAGTGAGCCGCAGGTCCAGCCGAAGGTCCGCTCCGCGGCGGGGTCCGGTGCGCGTTCGGCCGGCGGCGGTGGCTCCGAAGAACATGTCGAAAATGTCATTGATGCCGCCAAAGCCGGTGCCCCCGAAATCGAAGCCCGGCATGCCCTGGGTTCCGGCATGTCCGAAGGTGTCATAGCGCTGGCGCTTGGATTGGTCGCTGAGGACCTCGTAGGCCTCATTGATCTCTTTGAAGCGGGCCTCAGCCTGGGGATCTCCGTTGTTGCGGTCGGGGTGATATAGGAGTGCGAGCTTTCGATATGCCCGTTTCAGCTCTTCGGCGGTGGCATTACGTCCGACCCCGAGGACCTCGTAGTAATCCCGCTTGATCGCCATTGGTCGTTAGGACTTTAACGCGCGCGGGTGGGCAACCTTCACAAGGGTCGGCCGCAGCACCCGTTCGTGGAGCCGGTAACCGGGCTGCATCTCTTCGACAACGGTGCCTTCCTCGTGCTCATCGGTCTCCTCACGGGCGATTGCCTCGTGCTGGTTGGGGTCGAACTTCTCACCGACCGCCGGGATCGTCGTCAAGCCCTGCGCCTGGAGGGTTTCCTCGAACTGCCGTGCCACGAGCTTGATCCCCTCGAACCAGTTCCGGTCGATGCCCTCCGGCGCGTGGTCGAGGGCGCGCCGAAAGTTGTCGAGGATGGGCAGGAGCTTTCGCACCAGTTCCTCGTTCGCGTACTGGGTTCGATCCGCGAGCTCCTGGCGTGTCCGGCGCTTGTAGTTCTCGAAGTCCGCGGCCAGCCGCTGGTAGCGCGCGAAGGTTGCCTGTGCCTCATCACGTGCGGCCTGCAGTTCAGGGTCCGCAGCAGCTTCCGCAGCGGATCCAGGCTGGGGATCGTCCGCCGAGCTTGCCCTGCTATCGACGACGTTCTGGCGGCCCTTCTCTACGGCCGGCGCCGGCTGGTCGGGAGCCTGATGCTTCGATGACATGTTTGGCTTTTTACCCATTGGCGTCCGGCCCGAATCAGTTCCCGAAGTGGGCCAGTACCTCGGAGGTGGCCTGGCTGACCAGGCGCACCCGCGCCACCACCTGTCCATAGTGCATCCGCGTCGGGCCGATCACTCCGATCGTGCCGCGCACCCGGTCGGCCATCTTGTAGGTGGTGAGCACGAGGCTGCATTCACGTAGTCCGCTGTTCGTGTTCTCGCGGCCGATGATGACCTCTACATCCTTCTCGAACGCCACCTGCTGCAGGATGCTGGCCAGCTGGGCGCCCTGCTCGAGCAATTCCAGCAGCTCTTCGACTCGATCACCCGCTCGATGATCCGGCGCTGCTCACCGCGGTCCGGGCCGAGCTGGGCCAGCCGTGCGGCGAGCTCCTCAGCCGTCTGGCCTTTCACCTTGCGGTTCAACATGGCGGCCATCCGGCTCAAGTCGTCCTGTGACGTGGGGCGGTCGAGGTGGACAACCTGTTGCTTGATCAGGTTGCCTTCGAGAACCAGGATGATCAGGGCCGACTGCGGCTCGAGCGAGACGAGGTCGATGTGCTTGATGCGCTGCTCGCTGATCTCAGGAGCGGTCACGAGCGAAACGTTTTCCGTTACCTGGGCCAACACCATCGCCGCCTTTTCCAGGATTCCATCCACACTGCGAGGGGCCGATTCGAATTCCTGGCGGACGGTGCGTCGGACACCCGGCGAGGCCGACTCCGGTTGCATCAGGAAGTCCACGAAATACCGGTAACCGCGATCGGTTGGGATGCGGCCCGCCGACGTATGCGGCTGCTGCAGGTAACCAGTGCCGACCAGGTCGGCGAGCTCGTTGCGGATGGTGGCCGACGAGAGCGCGATGAAGTACTTGGCCGCCAGCACCTGCGAGCCCACCGGCACCCCGGTGACGGTGTAGTCCGAAACGACGGCCTTCAGGATCTGCTGCTTGCGCTCGTCCAGCGGAGTGGGTTCCAGCATGTTGGCAGTCTCCATCGGGGAGTGCTAATTCCGATTCTAGCGGCTAATCTCAAGCCGTGCCTACCGCAGTGCGGATCTATTCTGACTACGTCTGACCGTTCTGCTATATCGACTCGGTCGGAGTCGAGCGGCTCGAGCTTGAATACGATATTGCGGTCGAGTGGGTGCCTTTCGAGCTGCATCCCGAGATCCCGCCGGAGGGCCGGCCGCGCGACGAGGTGCTGCCGCCGGCATACCGGGCTCGGGCTGAGGAAGGCGTCAACCGGCTCGCCGCTCAAGTCGGGCTGCAGCTGCGGTTGCACGACCGGCTGATCAACTCGCGGCCGGCTCTGCAGGCCGCCGAGTTCGCCCGGGAACAGGGTCGCTTCGAACCGATGCACCACGAGCTATTTCGCGCCTACTGGGACGAGGGCCGCGACGTTTCCAACATGGCCGTGCTTCGGGAGGTCGCGGGCCGCGCCGGGGTGGACGCCGACATCATGGAGCAGAGGGTTGCCGAGGATCGGTTCGGGGATTATCTCGATGCGCGCCGCGCCGAAGCCCAGGAGTTGATGATCGACGGCATTCCCGCCCACATCATCGACGACCGGTACCTGGTCATGGGCGCTCAGCCGTACGACCTGTTTGAGCGGGTCATGGGCCGGCTGGGCGTCGGTAGGCGGATCACCACGACGTCGTGACCTAACCCAAATGCGTTCAAGGCCGTTACATGGCAGCCGGGCTTCACGACCGAGGGTGCGGGATGATTTCAATGATGGCTCGGCTACGGCGTGTACTCCGCATCTTTGCGCTGACGCTGGCAATCCCCGCTGGACTCGTTGCCTTGCTGGAGGCAACCACCGTCGCTCTCGCCTGGATCGCTCCCGAGAGCGATTTCTTTCCAATCGTTGTCGTCATGGACGTCCTGATTTACCTGCTGATGGGCCTGGGTTTTCTTCTTATTCCGCCGATCATCGTGATCCTGCTGATACTCAGCCTAGGAAAGCTGCGCCGACCTGGTTTGCCAGCTCCACCCCACGCCGAGTGAGGCGAGCGGTTCCATCCGACTCCATAAGAAGACCCGCGGCCACTAGCTGGCGCCGCTGCAAGGGAAACGCATCCGTCGACGTGGTGCCCTGCAGCAGGCGTACGCCGGTCATGGCGGCCTCACCCAGGGCGCGTTCCGCCGACAGGGTCTCACTGCCAGCGAGCGCATTACCCGACGCTAAGACCTGCCTGATATAGGCCTGCGGCCCGTTGACGTTCCACCGCCGGTCGGTGCTCCCACCAGTGCGGCGGAACATCGAATGCGCGCCAGCCCCGCATCCCAGGTAAGGCCGGTAGTGCCAGGCCGCCAGGTTGTGCCGGCATGCGAATCCAGGAAGCGACCAGTTGGAGATCTCATAGTGCTCGTACCCTGAGGTCTCCAGCCGTTCGGCGGCTGCCCAGTACTGGGCAAGTTGCTCATCGTCGCCTGGCATGCGCACGAGGCCCGTCCGGACCTCCTGGCCCAGCCGGGTCTTCGACTCGACTGTCAGCTCATAGGCCGATAGGTGCTGGACGCGCTCGGCAAGCACCGCCTCCAGGCTCTCGAGCCACCGAGCGAGGTTCACCCCGGGCACCCCATAGAGCAGGTCGGCGTTGATATTCGAAAACCCGCCGGCGCCTGCGGTGCGAATAGCGGCGATTGCATCGGTGCCGGAATGCAGCCGCTCCAGAAAGCGCAGCGCATCGGGCTGCAGGCTCTGCACACCGATGCTTATCCGGTTGACGCCCGCCTCGAGCCAGCCGGCGATGTGCTCGCTCGTGACATTGCTCGGATTCGCCTCGAGCGTGATCTCCGCGGCGGGTGCTAGGCCGATCCCCCGCACCCGATCCAGCAGCTGGTGCAGCTGGGCACTCGTCAGCAAACTCGGCGTGCCGCCACCGACGAACACGCTGTCGAGTGGGCCGATGGGAAGCTCGGCGCCGGCCAGCTCGATCTCCCTCGCCAGTGCATCGACGTATGGCGGGATCAGTCCTTCGAGGACCGCATACGCGTTGAAGTCGCAGTACTTGCAGACCCAGGTACAGAAGGGAACGTGCAGGTAGAGGCTATGAATGCGCTGCATTAGTCCAGGCTCAACACGGCCATGAAGGCCTCTTGTGGGATCTCGACATTGCCGACGCGCTTGAGGCGTTTCTTCCCTTCCTTCTGCTTCTCGAGTAGCTTCCGCTTGCGGGTCACGTCGCCGCCGTAGCACTTGGCGGTGACGTCTTTTCGCATCGCCGGCACGGTCTCGCGGGCGACGATCTTGCCTCCGATGGCCGCCTGGATCGGAACCTCGAAGAGTTGGCGAGGGATCAGCGTCTTGAGCTTTTCGGCGAGGCGGCGGCCTTGCTGCTGCGCCTTGCCGCGCTCCACGATCATGGACAGCGCGTCGATCGGTGAGCCGGCCACCAGGACATCGAGCTTGACCAGGCTGGCCTCTTCGAAGCCGACCAGCTCATAGTCGAGCGAGGCGTAGCCCTTGCTCCGAGACTTCAGCTGGTCGTAGTAGTCGTGGATGATCTCGGCCAGGGGCATCCGGTAGGTGAGGACGACGCGGTCGCCCGGCTCGTACACCGTGTTCAGGTATTGCCCGCGCCGCTCCTGGCTCAGCTGCATCATGTTGCCGACGTAGATGCTCGGCACCACGATCGTTGCCAGTACCATCGGCTCGCTGATGCTTTCGATTTCTGCTGGATTCGGCAGGTGGTCCGGGTTGTCGACGGGAATCTCGGTGCCATCGCGCAACGTGACCCGATACTCGACGGTGGGAGCTGTGCCAAGCAGCGTCAGGTTGAACTCTCGCTCGAGACGCTCCTGAACGATCTCCATGTGCAGCAGCCCGAGAAAGCCACAGCGAAATCCGAAGCCGAGTGCCGCGGAGGTCTCGGGCTCGTAGACGAGCGCGGCATCGTTGAGCTGGAGTTTCTCCAGCGCTTCCTTGAGCTGCTGGTACTGGTCGCTATCCGTCGGGAAGAGACCCGCAAACACCATCGGGGTCACGTGCCGATAACCGGGGAGCGGAGCGGAGGCCGGCCGAGCGGCGTCGGTCACCGTGTCACCCACGCGGGAGTCTCGAACATTGCGGATATTCGCGATCAGGTATCCGACTTCACCAGCGGACAGGTCATCGACTGGCGTCCGCTCTGGACGAAAGATTCCGACCTCGTCCACCTCGAAGGACTTGCCGGTCTGCATCATCTGGGCCCGGACTCCCTTGAGCAGCGTGCCTTCGAGGACACGGACGTAGGTGACAACCCCACGATAGGGATCGAATTTTGCGTCAAAGATCAGGGCTCGCAACGGCGCCATCGGGTCGCCGGTCGGCGGCGGCACCTCGCGGACCACGGCTTCCAGGATCTCCTTCGTACCGATCCCCTGGCGGGCACTGGCAAAGATCACGGACTCCGCCGGCAGTCCGATTACCTTTTCGATCTCCTCTCGAACCAGCTCGGGATTCGCCTGTGGCAGGTCGATCTTGTTGACGACGGGCACGATTTTGAGATTGTGCTCGAGCGCCTGATGCACGTTAGCTAAGGTCTGGGCCTCGATCCCTTGCGAGGCATCGACTACGAGGACGGCCCCGTCGCAGGCGGCCAGCGCGCGCGAGACTTCATAGGAGAAGTCGACGTGGCCGGGGGTATCGATCAGGTTGATCTGGTATGTCTGGCCATCGTCGGCCTTG
>VBEN01000239.1:1588-5962 GCA_005881175.1 Chloroflexota bacterium | reverse complement strand
CCGCCGAACCGCCGGGTGGTGGAGGCATCCGACTGGGTGAACTTCTCGAACACGTGCTGGAGCTTGTCCGGATCGATGCCGATGCCGGTGTCCTCGACGCTGACGCGCATCTCGACCTCGTCGTCCCTCATCGCGGTCGCCTCGACGTCGATCAGTACGTGACCGCGCGGCGTGAACTTGACGGCGTTGCTGGCGAGGTTCAGCAGGACCTGGCGGATCCGCCCCGGGTCCCCCACGACCCGGCGCGGCGCATCGGGGGCGTAGCGCACCACGAGATCGAGCCCCTTGTCGCGTGCCTTCACGGCCAGCAACTCGGCCACCTCGTCGACGGCCTGCGCGAGGTCGAAGGGAACCATCTCGAGCGCCATCTTGCCGGCCTCGATCTTGGAGAAATCGAGGATGTCGTTGATGATCGTGAGCAGCGCCTCGGCGCTCGCGCGTCCCGTCTCGGCGAAGTCCCGCTGCCGCGGCGTCAGATCGGTGTCGAGGAGCAGGCCCAGCATGCCGATCACCCCGTTCATCGGCGTGCGAATCTCGTGGCTCATGGTGGCGAGGAATTCGGTCTTGACCCGCGCGGCGCGCTCGGCGCTCTCGCGCGCCCGCTAGAGGTCCGCGGTCCGCTCCAGCACGAGCCGCTCGACACGGGCGGCGCGTCCGGCGGCGGAGGCGAGGTAGGCCACGGCGACCGTGGTCGCGAGGAGGCCGACGGTCAGGATCTCCCACGCCCGCGTGCTCGTGCGCTCGGCGACATAGTGCGGGGTCGGATAGAAGAGGAGCTGCCAGCGCCGGCCGGCCAGGTCCACGGGCACGGGAAAGTGCAGGCCGGCGCGGATCTCGGGCTCGTCCTCGAGGGGGTACTCCCGCTCGCCGAGCGTGCGCGACTTGTGGAAGTAGAGCGAGCGCTGGATGCCGCGCGCGCCCTCGTCGATGACCTTGAAGTTGAAGCCCTCGGGCTTGGTCCGGTCGATGCCGGCCTCGATCACCTGCGCGATCGGATAGACGCCGAGGACGAAGCCGGCCAGGTGCCGGCGGCGCTCGTCGATGCTGGCGGGGGTCACGTCGGACGTGTAGACGGGCACGAAGGCGAAGAACGCGGTCCGCGTCCCGCGCGCCGACGGCAGCTCGACGCGACCGCTGACGCGGGCGCTGGCCGTGTCCCGTGCTTGCTCCAACTCGGCGCGCCAGGCCGGGATCGCGCCCAGGTCGAGCCCCAGGGTCGTCAGTCGATCCGGCGTCCCGTTCGACTCTTCGTAGTACACCGGGAAGTAGTCGGCCCGCTGGCTGGCCGGAATCAACCGTGCGTCGGCATCCCACTCGGCGATCCCGTACTTCGGATCGATGTCGATCCGTCCCACCGTCTCGTGGGCCGGGCGCTGGGCGGCCGTCACGTGGGGCACCCAGCAGACCGCTTCGGCGGTCTTCGGCGAAGTTGAGCTCCTCCAGACGGGTGTCGACGTCGTGCTGGACCATGGCGGCCTTGAAGGCGGCTCGCTGCTGGAATTCCGTGTGCAGCCGCGTCCGCTCGACGTTGCGGACGGCGAAGAAGGCCAGCGCGGATACCGCGACGCCCACGCAGAGTGTCATCAGGCCGGGGACGTAGCGCCGCCAGGCAATCGTGCGCGGGGCGAAACGCCGTCCCAGGATCCTCATCGCGCGTCCTCGGTGGGCACCGCGTTCCGCCGCCGGAGCGCCATCTCTTCGCGGACGCGCTCGAGCTCCGTCTCCACGCGCCCGATCAGGCTCGCGGCGCTGGCGAGCGAGGGAGTCGCCGCCACGCCCTCGAGCTCCTGGCAGAGCGCGCCCATGGCGGTCGCGCCCAGCGAGACGCTGCCGCCCTTGAGCGCATGCGCCGCCGCCTTGAGGCCCCGCGCGTCGCCGCCGGTCACCGCCGCACGCATGGCGGCGATCCGGGCCGGGGCGTCCGTGAGAAAGGTTCCGACGAGGTCTTCGAGCAAGGCCCCGTCGGGGCCGCCTGCCAGCTCGATGAGACCGGCGAAGATCTCGCTGTCCAGCGCCGGCGCCGCCGGCATCGCGGGCGGGGCGGCCGCGCTGCGGTCGCCCAGCCGTGCGTCACTCCATCGCTTGAGCGCCCAGTCGAGGTCGCCAAGGCGCACGGGCTTGCCGACCGCGTCGTCCACGCCGGCGGTGAGCGCCGTGTCCCGCTCGGCCGGGCTGCCGTGAGCCGTCATCGCCACGATCGGCACCCGCCACACCGTTTCCCGCTGGCGCCGCCGGATCTCGCTGGTCGCGGCGAGCCCGTCCATCTCGGGCATGTCGCAATCCATGAAGGCGACGTCGTAGGGCGCCATCATCACCATCTGCACCGCCTCACGCCCGCTCGCCGCGACATCGACCCGGCACCGCGTCGCTCGCCTGCGGCCGGCTCTCGGCGGGCCGCGGCCGGCGGGCGCCGGCCGTGCGGCCCGCGCGCGCGAGGAGGGTGTGGAGACGGGCGAGGTCGACCGGCTTGCCGAGGGCCGGCACCCCGAATGCGCCGAGCCGCGCGCTGATCTCCTCGGTCACGCGGGCGCTGATGACGATGACCGCGATCGAGGGGTCGAAGTCGCGAATGAACTGGAGCACCTCGAGCCCGCCGAGCCGTGGCATCGCGAGGTCGAGCAGGACGAGCGAGGGCCGCTTGTGCTTGATCGCCCACAGGGCCTCGAGCCCGTTCCCGGCCTCGATCACCTCGTGCCCGTCCGCATCGACGGCGTCCCGCAGCAGCGCGCGCATCTCGTCGTCGTCGTCGGCGATGAGCGTCGGGCGAGACCCCGCAGCCACGGCCGATGCGTCCCGGCCGAGGATCCTGCGTAGCGTCGCCGCCTCCTCCTGCAGGCGATCGAGCAGGGCGCGCGTCGGGGCGAGGTCGCCCGCCTTGCCGAGCCGCTCGAGCTCGGCGCACACCGTGGCCAGCTCGAGCGCTTTGACCTGGAGGGCCAGGCCCCGCAGCGTGTGCGCGACGGCGGCGACCGCGGCGGCGTCACCGGCGCCGACGGCCTGCCGCAGCTCCGCCACGCGCTGCCCGGCGGTCTCCGCGACCGAGGTGGTCAGCTCCTCGAAGACGGCCTCGTCCCCGGCGGCCAGCTCGCGCAGCGTGCCCACGATGTCGGCGTCGTGGCTCACCCGTTCTCCTCCTTCAGTGCCGGAAACTCGAGCGTGAAGACGGTGCCCACTCCGATCCGGCTCGTGACGTTGATGCGGCCGCCGTGGGCGTCGACGATCGCGTGGATGATGCTGAGACCGAGACCCGTGCCTTCGCCTTCCGGCTTGGTGGTGAAGAAGGGCTCGAAGACCCTGCTCAGGTGCTCGGGCGGGATCCCGACGCCCGTGTCGGCGACCGTCAGGGTGAGCCATTCCGGACTTCCGTGCGCCGTCAGGATGAGGCGCCCGCCCCCCTTCATCGCCTGCACCGCATTGACGGCCAGGTTGACGAAGACCTGCTGCAGCTGATCCTCATTCCCGCGGATCAGCGGCAGATTCGGAGGCAGGACGGTCTCGACCTCGACGGCCTCGAACTTCAGCTGCGAGCGCACCAGCTCGAGGGTGTCCAGCAGGAGCTTTCCGAGGGCCAGCTCTTTCAGCTCGGCGGGCCGCTCCCGCGCGAAGGCCGAGAGCCCGGAGATGATGCGGACGGCCCGCTTGGCCTGCTCGCCGATGATGGTCAGATCGCGGTCGGCCTTCTCGACGGAATGGGCGCGCGCCCCACTGACCGCCATGCGCAGCATCTCCGCGCGCCCGCTGATGACGGCGAGCGGGTTGCGCAGCTCGTGGGCCACGCCCGCCGCCATGCGGCCGAGACACGACAGCTTCTCGGCCCGGATCATCGCTCCTTGCTGGTCGAGGATCCGATGATTGGCCTCGGCCAGCTCGCGGCTCATCCGTTGCAGGCTGGTGACGAGCAGGGCGTTCTCGAGCGCGGCGCCGGCCAGCCCGGCGACGGTGGCGCCGAGCTTGAGATCGCCGGAGGTGAAGCCGTGGCCGTCGCGCCGGTCTGCCACGTTCAGCACGCCGAACACGGCGTCGCCCGAGGGGCCGCCCTTCAGCGGCAGCGCGAGCAGTGACCCGACCGGGAAGGCGTAGGGCCGGAAACGCGGATCGGCGGCGACGTCGTTCACGATGAGCGCCGACCCCGTGGCCAGGACCTCTCCGCTGATTCCGTCGGTGATCGCGGCGCCCGGGCCGTCGCCGGCTCGCGTGACGCGCCGGCCGACACCGTCCTCGAAGGCGACCGAGGCGAACTGCGTCAGCGACGGCCGCTCACCGGCCTGGGCGAGGAGGAGGAAGGCGCGCTGCGCCCGAAGCGCCTCGACGAGCGCGGTGAGGACGACCTCGGCCACCCGGCCGACGTCGACGGACGGCCGGAGCCGATCGGTC
>VBEN01000239.1:0-1420 GCA_005881175.1 Chloroflexota bacterium | reverse complement strand
GCGTGGCCTCGAGGGTGGCATCCGCCTTGAGCCGGCGACACACGTCGAGACCCGTCAGCTCCGGCATGCTGACGTCGAGGATGACGAGGTCGGGGCGCGCGCTCAACGCCAGGGCCAGCGCCGCCCGGCCGTCCTCGGTCGCCAGCACCTCGTAGCCCGCGCGCTTGAGGTTGAACTCCAGGATCCTTCGGATGTGGCTCTCGTCGTCGGCGATGAGGATCCGCTTCATGCGCCGCCTCCGACGGGAAGCACGAACCGGAACGCGCTGCCTCGCCCTTCGGCGCTCTCGACCTCGAGGACCGCGCCGTGGGCCTGCAGGATCTCCTTCACGAGCGAGATGCCGAGTCCGGTCCCGCCGGCCCGTCGCGTCTCCGACGAGTCCACCCGGAAGAAGCGCTCGCCGAGCCGGCGCACCGCGTCCAGGGACATGCCGATGCCCGTGTCGCGCACCTCCACTCGCACGCCGCCGTTGAGCCAGGCCCGGACCTCCACCCGCCCGCCCGGCCGGTTGTACTTCACGCCGTTGTCCACGAGATTGGTGAGGACCTGCTGGATGCCGTCGGCGTCGCCGCGGAACGGCGGGAGGTCGGGGACGACGTCGGTGGCCAGCCGCACGTTGCTCATCGCCGCCTTCGGCTCGGCGGTCTGGATCGCCCGCGCGACGAGCGGCGCCAGCGCGATCGACTCCTCCTTGAAGCGGACGCGGCCGGACTCGATGCGCGAGAGGTTGAGCACGTCGTTGATCAGTCGCGTGAGGCGCACCGCCTCCTCCTCGATCACCTTGAGGAATTCCTGCACCGTCGCCTCGTCGCCGACGAGGTCCTGCAGCGTCTCCGCGTAGGCGCGGATCGAGGTGAGGGGGGTGCGCAGCTCGTGCGAGACGGCCGACACGAACTCCGTCTTCATGCGGTCGATGTCCCGCTCCCGGGTCACGTCGCGGAAGACGCTGACACACGCCTGCACGGCGCCGGCGTGGTCGCGGATCGGCGCCGACGTCATCCCGATCGACAGCACGCTGCCATCGAGCCGCATCAGCTTCGTGGCCGCGGTCGACACCGCCTCGCCGCTATCGATGGCCCGCTTCATGACCGTGCGCGCGAAGTCCTTGACGGCGCCGTCGCCATCGACGAGGCACAGCGGTCCCGGAATGACCGCGCCGACCATGACGGGCGCCGGCACCCGCGTGATCTGCTCGGCGGCGCGGTTCCACATGAGGACGCGGCCGACGGTGTCGGTGACGCAGATGCCCTCGCCGATGCCGCTGAGGACCGCCTCGAACTGCGCGCGCTCGTGGGTGACCGTGCCGACCTCGTTGGTGCTCGTGACCGGAATGGGCTGTTCCCAGCGCCGCTGCGACACCTGCTCGGTGCCGCCCAGCAACAGGCTCAGCGGGTGGAGGATCGCCCGGGCCAGCCCCATG
>VBEN01000081.1 GCA_005881175.1 Chloroflexota bacterium | reverse complement strand
CCCCACTCGATGCCCGCCCACACCACGAGGTTGTTGGGCCGCAGCGACCAGAACTGCCGGTCCGAGGCATTGAACTTGCCGATCAGCGTGCCGTTCCATGCCAGGAACAGGTCGGCGGCGATTGGTCGCTCGCCGAGGTAGGCGAATGCCACAAACCCGAACCCCGGCTCGACGATGCGCCGCCAGAGGCTGTCGAAAAAACAGCGCGGCTGCAGCGGAACCCCCAGCCGCCTTCGGGTCTGCCAGTGGAGCCGGTAGAAAGGCTCGAGGTCCGCCGGACTCGTGCCGATCCGAACCGTCAATCCCTCTCGCAACGATTTCCTGATCCAGCGGCGGATGTTCGGGTGGAACCGGCTGAAGACTAAAGCCGAGTCGGGCTCGAGCGAGAGCAGGTGGCCAAAACCGACCTGGACCCGATCGATGCCGCCCACGTCCGGGAGCAAACCGTGCACCTCCATGCTCGACTGCGCGTCAAGCTGGAAGCGGTTGAGCTCCTCGGCGAAGAACGTCAGCCGCTGCGCATTGCGGGCAAGTGGCGGGCAGTAATCCGTAAATGGGAGGGAGATCCGGCGACGGCCTCGGAGCGCGCTCCGAACATCGAGGACCGGCATCCCGGCCACGATGTTCCCGTCCTCGTCGCCGTGGATGATGAGGAATGGATGGTACCCGTAGGCCTCGGCCAGGGCCTGCACCCAGGCCGGGTGATGGAACAATGTCGCATCCGGCTGCGATTCGATGAATGCGGTCCATCGAGGATCGTCGATCGTTGCCAGTTGCAATGGTGCCGGAGCGCTCGCGATTCTCTGCGCTAACACGGTTCAGCTCGCCATCGCTGCAAGCGGTTCAATCGAAATGCGGCCGTCCTCGCCGATCACGCCGGCGACCGCGCCGGGCAGCTGAGCCAGGGTGGAAGCGCTGCTGCGCGCGCGCCACCAGCGCGCCGCCTCGCATGGGAGTGCGTTCCAGAAGTCGGCGCGGCTGCGCATCGCCGTCAGAAAGGATTCGTAGACCCTGCGCGTGTGGCCAACCTTGAGATAGTCGGGGTGGGCGTTCACCAGCGCCAGGCCGTGATAGGCATTGATGAAATCGACCTTTTGCAACCAGATCCGCGGCGTCGTCTCGTTCAGGATCGCCGTGGCGGTGTAATCCTGCACCAGGGTGTAGGGCAGCTCGAGGAACCGCCCGATCGTAAAGGGCCACAGGCTCATGGTTCCACCGGAAAGCGGCTCGAACGGATCCGTGTCGAAGAAGGAAAGGTCGTATTCAACGTCCAGCGCCTGCATCCATTCCGGGTTTCGATGGGTCAACGGCGTGCGAAGGCCGACCGCGTTGAGGCGTTTGAGGTGCCGGTTGATGCGCTCGGCCTGCCGCAGGAACTTCGCTCGCGAGCCAAAAGCCCTGCCGTCGTGGTGAACCCCGTGCATGCCAACCTCGAAGCCACGTTCGCGAAGCTCCTCGATCAGGTCGAGGTCGAGACGGTAGTCCTCGGCGACGAAGTTGAAGGAGGAGCGGAAGCCGTAACTGGCGTCCAGCTCGGCGAGCTCGCGCGCCAGCCGCTGGCCTTCGCCCGTTTCCACATCGTGGGTGATGACGAACGCGAAGCGCCGCCCGTCTGGCCAGAAGTGGATGAATGGCAGGACCGGCTGCCGCCGCATCGTGCGGATCTGCTGCGCGACCTCCCAGAGGAAGCGGGCATAGCCTGGCTCGACCGGCCAGCCCAGGTCGACGGACGGGATCATCGACTTCTGGTAAAGCCGCCGCAGCAGCACGGCGAGGCGTCGCGGTATCAACGGTTTCACCGCGTAGTACAGGCGCTTGAGGGTGCCCAGCTCCCAATGCTCCGGACCAAACTGGCCCTCTCCCAGCGTGTTCACCAGCAACGTGTCCAGGTCAAGGCCGGCGGCCGTCACCGCCGGCGGGAGATGCGCGGCCGCGACTCGAATCGCGGCATCCCATTCGGCGCTGCTGGGCTGGGGTTCGATCAGCAGTCGCCAGAACACCGCCGGTGTGTTCTCGCGGTAGAGGCCGCGCAGATCCAGCCCAGGTCTTAACGACGGACTTGCCAACTTCGTCAGACGGCGACGGCTTGGTGCGCCGCGGGCATCGACAGCTCCACCGGCTGGCCACGCCGCTTCAGCGACTCGCAGGCTGCCTCCAGGATGCGAACCACGCGCAGGCCCGACTCGCCATCAGAAATCGGCCGGCGGCCGGTCCGGATGCACTCGAGGAAATCTTGGGCCTCCGCCCGCAGGCCTTCCGTCAGGCTGAGCTTCGGCGCCCACATGTCGCCGGTGCGATAACCGATCAGCGATTCGTAGACGCCCTCCGGACGGCTGGTGAGCGTGATCCCCTTGTCGTAGACCTTGACCTTCTCGCTTGGCTCCAGGTCGTCGTAGACGATCATCTGCCGGTCGCCGCAGACCAGCGTGCGCCGGACCTTCACCGGGGCGAGCCAGTTCACGTGATGATGGGCCAGCAATTCGTTTTCGAAGAAGCAGGTGAGATAGGCCATGTTGACCGGTTTGCCCTGCACGTGCGCCGCCCCCGTCGCCGCCACCGCGCAGGGTTGCTCCCCCAGCACGTAGTCCATGATCGACAGGTCGTGGACGGCGAGGTCCCAGAGCACGTTCACGTCGCGCTGGAACAGTCCGAGATTGACGCGGACGGAGTCGTAGTAATACAGACGCCCCAGGGTGCCGCTATCAACCAGCTCTTTGATCCGCCGCACCGCACCGGTGTAGATGAAGGTGTGGTCGACCATCAGCACCAGGTGGCGGCGTTCGGCTTCGTCGATCAATTGGCCAGCCTGCTCGGCGCTGGTGGCGATGGGTTTGGCCACCAGCACGTGCTTATCCGCCCGTAAGGCCTCCATCGCCAGTTCGAAGTGGGTCGAGACCGGCGTCATGATGACCACGGCATCGATCGCCGGGTCGTGGATCAGGGCGCCGCTATCGGTCGTGACGGTGATGGCGGGGTACCGGGCGTGCGCCTGCGCGAGCAGCTCAGGCCGGGTGTCGCTCACCGCCCAGACCTGGGCATCGGGAACGTCGGCAAAGTTGCGAACCAGATTTGGTCCCCAGTAGCCATAGCCGATCACTCCTACCCGAAGCGGAGGATCTGCGGAGGGGGTCGGGGTAGGCGTCGTGGCGGGCAGGGCCTGCACCGGACTCGCGACTAGCGGATTGATGCCCTGGCGTTTCATGGCCTCGCCCTGCCAGTAGTCTGGGGCCGGACCGCGCCTGCCGAAATGGGCGCGCCCAAACCGTGCCACCGCCGAGTAACGCCGCCGCTGCGCCTCCGTCCCGGCAGGTGGGTCAGAGGTCCCGGTTTAACGCTTCAGCGCCAGGTAGGGCAGCAAGGCGAATTCCGCGAACCAGGGAAGCAGGTCATCGCGGGTGAAGACCGCTTCCGTGTGCACCGGGTTGAGACTCCGCAGGTAGGCCTTGACATCGAGGCGGCCCTGGCTCATGGCCAGCATGGCGGTGGGCAGGTCGGTGATGCTGCGCATCCACCGAACGCCGGCCGGGGCGCGGCAGGGGTAGGGCGTTTCGCCGATCTGGTCGGCGAACAGCAGATAGGGAAAATCGACGCCCGCGCGGCTGCCCAGCGAATGGTAGCCCCAGGTGCGGGCGTTGAAGTCGAGCAACTTGTACTGCCCATCGCGAGGATCGAGCTTGTACTCGAGCTCGACCAGGCCGTAGTAGTCGACGGCGCGCAACAGTCGCTCCGACAGCGTTTCCAGCTCCGGGACCTCGGCCGTCTCCACGAAGGTGCTGGCGCGCCCGAACTCGAGCGGATGCTGGCGCAGCCGTCGGGCGACCATTCGCCCCACCGCCTGCCCCGCCTTGAAGAAGGCGCAGTAGGCGAATTGATGGGAACCATCGCCGGGGACGTAGTCCTGCACCATCACCTCGCCCCGGTTGACGATGCGCGATGCTCGTTCGAAAAGGTCGAGCAGTTCTTCCCTGGTGTTTGCCTTCCAGGCCTTGGCCTTGGTGGCGTAGATGAAGTGCTCTTTGATCGCCGGCTTGATCGCGAGCGGGAATGAGGCATCGATCCCGGCCAGCTCGCTGGCGTCCTTCGGGTACCAGGTCCGCGGGATCGGGACACCCAGACGCCGCGCCAGCCCGTAGGTATTTCGCTTGTCCCATGCCCAACGAACAGCCTGCCAGCCGGGGGTCGGGACTCGAAACTGCGCGGCCAGCCGCTCGCGGCATCGGGAAAATGCCGCCACGGTCTCTTCCCGGGTCGGATAGAGCACCCAGCCATCGAGCTTGAGCCGTTTGCCGACGTCGAGCAGTGCGTCAACGCAGGCCTCCTCGGTCCGCAGGCTCGCCACCCGAACCGCATAGGTGGTGTAGCGCGAATACCGACTGATCGACCGCTCGTCATCGATGACGCAGACCGGGATCCCTCGGCGGCCGAGGCTGCGAGCGATCCCGAGCCCCTGGTAGTCGCCGCCTACCACGACGGCCCCGACCTGGTCGCTCATCCGCGATCCGCGCGAACGGCGCAGGCAGCGATCCGGCGGGCCGCCACCTCGGCGCCTGACACGAATCGGCAAATCGGACCGTAGCTCTGATCCGCGAGGCCCCCCGCGAAGTGAAGCCCGGGGACCGACGACTCCAACCAGCGGTTCAGCACGGGGAAACCTTCACGCCGGCGAATCTGCTGTCGCAAGGGCGGGGTAATGAAGTCGAGCCGATCGATGTCTGGCCGGTAGCCCGTGGCCATGACCACGTGGTCCACCAGCCTGCTCGTGCCATCACTCAGTTCCAGCCGGACGCCGCCGGGCGCAGCCGAGGCAGTGTGCACGAATCTATCGCTGGTGATCCGCACGCGCCCCCGCACCCGATCGATCAGCCAGCGGGCGCCGGCCGGACGCACGGCGCGTCGGGTGACCGCCTTCTGGACGCTCGACGGCAGCAGGCGAAAGGCGAGCGGGAAGTGGAGCATCCAGTTCAAGCCTGGCGGCCCGACGTCGCTGGGCGCATAGAGAATGCGCCGGCCCGGACCTCGGTAGTCATGCAGTTTGAGCCAGCGAATCGTTCGGCGGACGATCAACTCCACATGGGCGCCGGCTTCGTGAAGCAGCGCCGCACACTCGATCGCGCTTTGACCACCGCCCACGACGGCGATCCGCATCCCCTTGAACCGGCCGAAGTCACGGTGCGCCCGGGTGTGCGATGCGAGCGACTCAGGAAGCTCGCGGGCGAAGGCGGGCAGATTCGCGAATCGATCGATCCCCACCGCGACGATCACTCGCGATGCGCGCACGTTCCGCCCATCATCGAGCTCGATCGAAAACTCGGTGCCATCCGCCGCCAGCGATTTGACCAGCGTGGGATCGACGTTTGGAACGGCATGCCGCTGGAACCACAGACCGTAGTCCACGAAAAAGCGCAGCGGGATCGGTTGCTGCTGCCGCCGGCCGGTGGCGTTAAGGAAGCTGTCAAGGTCGCACGCGTGACCAGGTGCCGAGAGGCTGGATGCGCTCCAGGCCGATCGCAGGTACATACCGGCGGGCATCCCCTGCCAGAAGGCCATGGGCTCGCCGAATGTCTCTGTCGGTAGGCGCGCGCCCAGCAGATGGGCTGCGATCGACAGCCCATACGGGCCGGCGCCAATGACCACGGTGGGTTGCATGTGTCTCGGCCTTCAGCCTATGGCCGCAGCCATCGCGGGTCATATGGGCACCGCACCCCGCGATTCCACGCCGCGTCCCGGCACCCGGCTGAAAAGTCCCGAGTCCGGCCGGCGCCCCAACGAGCCGAGCACGCCGCGCGGCCGGCTCTCGCCACCTCTGGGAAAAGCGACTATTGACCCCGGTCACGCCAGCGCGTCTACTGGATCCACCGCCGCATGGCCGGGGCGCAGCCGTCATCGAGATTGAACGCGCCATTGAACCAGAGCCTGGAGGAAAGACGGTGACGCAGACGACCCAGCTGGCTCGCGTCCTGATCGCGGACGACCAGACCCTGTTTCGTTCCGGGTTGGCTGGATTGCTGAACCAGGACAGACGGGTGTCGGTCGTGGGGCAAGCGGTTGATGGTGACGACGCCGTCAAGCAGGCGGCGACCCTCAAACCCGACGTCGTGCTCATGGATGTCAAGATGCCGAATCTCGATGGCGTCGAGGCAACCCGGCGGATCGTTGCCGAGCATCCCGAGATCAAGATCCTGATCCTCACCACCTTCGACGCCGACACGTTTGTGCTCCAGGCGCTCCGGGCCGGCGCCAGTGGCTATGTGCTGAAGGATTCGCAGCCCGAGGCCATCGTTTCCAGCGTCCTGGCGGTGCTCTCCGGTGAGCGGGTGATGGCCAGCGTGGTCGCGAACCGCGTCCTCGACATGCTGACCGGGGCCACCACCCCGAAGGATTTCTACAACGGGCTGACCGCGCGCGAGATCGAGATTCTCAAGCTGATGGCGACTGGCCAGGCCAACAAGCAGATCGCCCGGCGGCTGGAGATCAGCGAGAAAACGGTCCGCAACCATGTCAGCCACATGTACGAGAAGCTGCAGATCTACGAGCGTTCGCAGGCCGTTCTCTATGCCGTGCGAAAGGGGCTCGTCGAGCTCTAGGCGAGCGATCGTTTGAACCCGGGCGCCTACTCGCTCGGACCTGAAGATGTCCACCTGTGGCGCGCCCACGTGCACGAGCTGGCGCCCTCTGCGGCGCAGATTCGATCGACCCTATCGCCCGACGAGCGAGATCGTGCGGACCGGTATCGCCTCTCAAAAGACGGGGAGGCGTTCGTCATCCGGCGTGGACTGCTGCGCGCCATCCTGAGCCGGTACCTCGATCGCGATGCCGGCGCGATCCGCTTTACGTACGGGCCGTTTGGCAAGCCGCTCCTCGATCCGGACGAGGATGCCCTGAGCTTCAGCCTGGCTCACAGCCAGGACCTGATCGTCTGTGCCGTCTCGCGTCGAGCGGCGCTCGGTATCGATATCGAGTTCCTCCGGCCGCTCCCCGACCTGGACGGCCTGGCGGCGCGATTCCTCGTCAGGCAGGACGCCGACAGCGTTCGGGCCCTGCCGATGCCGCGGCGGCTGGCTGCGTTTTATACCCGCTGGACCCGGCAGGAAGCCTACCTGAAGGCGACCGGCGCTGGGCTGACCGCCGCGCCGGCGGCAATCGATGCCGCCCTTGACGCCGCCGGCTGGAAGTTGGAGACGTTGCTCGCGGTGCCCGACTATGTCGGCGCGCTGGTCGCGGAAGGCGTCGACTGGGGCGTCAGCTGGCTGGACTGGCCGCTAAACGGTTCTGCGCGCGGCTGATGCACCAGCCCAGCCGGTCCGTCAGCTCGTCCGCGTAGACGGTCCGGCAGGTCTCATTGTCACCCGGGACCATGTAGATCTCGACATTCGGGCCGGGCTTCGGTTTGCCCCACCACACAGCCGAAGGGCGCCAGCCGGCGGCAGCACCGAGCAGCGCCGCCCACGTTCGGCGCACCACTCACGCATCAGCCGGTCGGCCCCTTCCGTGAATTCGTCTTTGGTTCGCCGGACGACTTTTAGAAGGTGTCGCAGGCGCAGGAACCAATCCAGCTGTTTGCCTGGATCGAGACCCAGCCGCGGACCAAGCCCACGAACCAGCCGGCCACTCAACCGGCTGAGCTCGATCGGGCCGGCCATGGGCTCCACGAAGACCAGGAGATCGATCCCGTGCCCCTGAGCGCGAAGCTGTTGGGCCATCTCATAGGCGATCACACTGGCACCGCAAAAACCGCCTAACAGGTAGGGACCTTCGGGTTGAACGCTGCGAAGGGACTGGATGTAATCCGCCGCCATGGTCTCGATGGTCGGCGGGGCGGGCAGGTCGTCGAACCGATATGGATCCAGTAGATAGACCGGCTGCTCTCGGCCCAGCTTGTGCGCCAGGGTGAAGCAATAGGTGGCGCCCCCTTGCCAGTGCACGTGGAGGTAGAAGAAGGGCCGCCTGGAGCCTCCCCGTTGGATCGCCACGACCGGAACGCGGGGATGCGCCGAGGATGCGCGCTCGACCGGGGCGACTGGCGGGACAAGGGCGCCGATCGTCGGTACGTCCTGCCGCAGATATCGTTTCAGCAAGGCGCGCTTGTGCGCCGAGAGCTCGCTCTCCATTCGGCTTCCAATTGTTGACGAGTTCAGCGAACCCGGCAATGAGGCAGTGCCGACGGCCTCAGGGACAAACGGCCCATCTGTCGGTACAGCGCGGCAGCGATTTCGGGTCACGCCTATTCCGAGCGGCCTGAGTCCACCCTACGCTAACAGCAATGACGTCGAGTGACATCCCATGCCCGCCAACCGTTCACGACCTCGTCGCGACGCGGGCCGCGGCCAGCCCCGACGCGATGGCGGTCGTTGCCGGCGATCAGCAGATCAGCTACGGCCAGCTGGACCAGCGTGCCAACCGGCTGGCCCACCATCTGCGCGCCATGGGAGCCGGTCCCGATGTGGTGGTGGGGTTGTGCCTCAAGCGGTCCGCTGAGCTGGTGGTCGGAGCGCTGGCAATCCTCAAAGCGGGCGCGGCCTACCTGCCGCTCGATCCCGCCTCGCCACGGGAGCGGCTTGCCTTTACGCTGCGCGATGCGGGAGTCCGCGTTCTTATCTCGAGCCCGGATTGTTTACCTGCAGATTCCCTTCCCCCTTGCGAACAAGGGTCAGGGAGGCGGCTCGAAATACTCAACCCTGGTGCGGCCGGCGAATCCCTTGGCACCGGAAATCGCCGGCCGCCCACCAGCCTGGTCCGCGACGACAACCTCGCGTATGTGATCTATACATCGGGTTCGACCGGTCAGCCGAAGGGCGTTCAGGTGACCCATTCGAACCTGATGAACCTGGTCCGCTGGCATCAGCAGGCCTTTGCGATCACGTCATCCGACCGCGCCACGCAGGTCGCCAGCCCGGCGTTCGATGCGGCGGTCTGGGAACTGTGGCCGTACCTGACCGCGGGCGCCGGCATCTATGTCCCCGACGAGGACACGCGCATGGATCCCCCGCGGCTTCGCGATTGGCTGGTGGCGCAGGCGATCACCGTCACCTTCGTTCC
>VBEN01000080.1 GCA_005881175.1 Chloroflexota bacterium | reverse complement strand
CTCGCCGACACCAGCGCTCCCGGCCGACTCTTCCAGGCCCTCAAGACCTTCCTCGGGGACCCCCTCGACACTCGCACGAACGTGTTTGGCGGTGCGAAAGGCCTCGAGGACCTCATTGCTCTCATCCTCGTCCATGTCCGGAACCGCGCGGAGGAGCTCACCGGTGCCGCCCCTAACGCGATCACGCTCGGCCGCCCGGTCAGATTCATCGGCGGTGACGACGCTGAGGCTCACGCGACCGGCCGTCTGCGGGCGGCCGCCAAGCTCGCGGGCTTTCGCGACGTTCGCTTCGTGGCCGAGCCGATCGCCGCGGCGCACGCCGCGGATGTCGGACCGGGGACAAGCCTTGTGTTCGACTTTGGCGGCGGCACGCTCGACCTCTGCGTAGTGCGGCGTGACGCCGGTGGACTCGGGGTCCTCGCGACGGCCGGCGGTCCGATCGGCGGCGACCGCGCGACCGAGCTGCTCATCGAGGATGCGGTGGCGCCGCGTCTGGGCTCCCGGACCTCGTGCATGCGGGTGCGCCGCGGCGCGAGCTCGCGGCTCTGCGGAGCGCGATCGAGCTCCAGCTTGGGTACGAGATCTTTCAGACGACAGACGCGACAAAGATCGACCTCTCGACCGTGCCCGCCGCGATCCTCACCTACCACCACGCGGAGGTGGACGTCGATGCCCGTGTCACCCGCGGTCGGTTTGAGCATCTCATCCGGCCGATGCTCGACGAGACTGCCGCGCTCGTGCGGGGCGTGGTCGGCGACGCGGGCGTCGCGGCGGGCGAGATAACGGCGGTCGTGTACACCGGCGGGTCGAGCGCGATCCCAGCTTTCCGGGCGCTCATGCACGAGCTCGTCCCAAACGCGGTCGCGCGAGACACCGCGGCGTTCACGAGCGTGGCCGCCGGGCTGGCGATGCCCGGCGTGACGGAGGCGGCGATAACCGGCTAATGGACAATCGTGTGATGCGACGTCTGATCCCGTTCGTCGCCGCCGCCGCGGCCGTGGCGATCACCACGGCCTTCATCGATCTCATCGTCGGGCGCGCCCAGATAGCGAACATCTCGATGCTCTATCTCGTCGCGGTGCTCATCGTCGCGGTGGCATTCGGTCGCGTTGCCGCGATCGTTGCGAGCATCCTGGCCTTTGTCACGTTCGACTGGTTCTTCGTGCCGCCGACGCATCAGCTCGTCGTGGCCGACGCGGAGGAGCTCTTCTCGCTCGCGCTCTTCCTGATCACCGCGGTGGTCACCGGAACGCTCGCGGCACGCGAACGGGCCCGCGCGCAGGAGGCTGAGCACCGCGAGCACGACGCGAAGGTCCTCTATGAGGCTGCGTTCCTCATGGCGGAGCCGAATCTCGAGCGGGCGCTCGTCGCGGTCGCGGAGCATTTCCGGGCGGCGCTCGACCTCGACGCGGTGTCGATCGAAGCGAACGCCGACATCCTCCCGCACCCCGCGATCGCCGCGCGTGACGATGCGGCGCGCGCCGACCTTCGAGCAACGGGTAGCGAGCTGCGGCTCATGGACCCTGCCGGGCCCTCGCGCACCATCCGCCTTGTTGGACCCACGACGGCCCGCGCTGGTCGCCGAGCTCGCCTCGTGCCGATCGTCGCGGCAGGCGTGCGCGTGGGTCGCCTCACGGTGCTGCCTCAAGCCGGAGCGCCAGAGTTTGGGCCGGCCGAGGAACGCGTGTTCGCGATCGCCGCCGCGCAGCTGGGCCTTACGATCGAGCGCGCGCGATTTCGCCAGGACGCGACGGAGTCTGAGGTCCTCCGCCGCTCTGACGATCTCAAGACGGAGCTGCTCCACGCCGTATCGCACGAGCTCCGGACGCCGCTCGCGTCGATCCTTGCGTCGGCGGGAAGCCTTCGACAACGCGACGTCGACTGGACGGAGCGCGAGCGCGACGAGTTCGCGACCGCGATCCAGGACGAGGCCGTGCGGCTCGACCGCCTGGTGGGTAGCCTGCTCGATCTCTCGCGCATCGAGAATGGAACGCTCGTGCCGCACAAGGCATGGCACGACGTCGGCGCCCTCGTGGAGGACGTCGCCGGGCGCATGCGCCCAGTCACCGCGGGTCATCCGGTGCGTCTCGACGTTCCGGAGGATCTGCCGCCGATCGAGCTCGACTATGTGGAGATCCAGCAGGTCCTCTCGAATCTGGTGGAAAACGCCGCGAAGTTCTCTCCTGCGGGCTCCGAGATCGGGATCAGCGTCGGCCGCGACGACTCGAACGTTCGCTTCGCAGTCCGCGACCACGGGCCGGGAATCTCGCCGGGGGACTCAGAACGCGTCTTCGAACCGTTCGTCCGGCTCGCGCGGGCCGGACAGGGCCCGCGCGGCGTCGGGCTTGGCCTGGCTATCGCCAAACGCCTCGTCGAAGCGCACGCTGGAACCATCTGGGTCGATCGCGGCGTGAGCGATGGAACGCGCATCGTTTTCACGCTCCCGGGGCGGGCCGGTGTCGTCTAACGCCGTGCGGGACGAGCCGTCGGGGGCGCGCCTTCTCGTGGTCGACGACGAACCATCGATGGTCCGAACGCTTCGGACGAACCTGCGCGGCCACGGCTTCCAAGTGGAGACGGCGGAGACCGCGGGTGACGCGCTCGCGAGCTACGAGCGCCGCCAGCCCGACCTCATCGTGCTCGATCTCAACCTTCCGGACGGCGACGGGTTCGAAGTGGTGCGCCGCATACGCGAGCAGTCGGGGACGCCGATCATCGTCCTCTCCGCCCGCGGCGGTGAGACTGACAAGGTGAACGCGCTCGATCTCGGCGCCGACGACTACATGACCAAGCCGTTCGGGATCGACGAGCTGCTTGCGCGCATCCGCGTCGCCCTGCGACACGTCGCGCGCCCCGGAACCGGAGCCGAACCCAGGATCACGAGCGGAGCGCTCGTCATCGATCTCGAACGGCGGGAGGTCACGGTCGCGGGCCGCGCGATCCACTTGACACCGACCGAATACGACCTGCTCAAGGTCTTTGTCACCAATCCGAACAAGGTCCTGACCGACCGAATGCTGCTGCAACAGGTCTGGGGCCCCGACTACGGTGACGAATCGCATTACCTACACGTCTATGTCGCTCGGCTGCGGCGCAAGATCGAAAGCGATCCGCAGGATCCAGCCTACCTAGTGACCGAGCCCGGCGTGGGTTACCGCTTCCGCTCCGAAGAGCTTTAACGGGCTTTGAGACGTCGTTGAGGGCGCGGCGGCGTTCGTTGACACGCTGTTGAGCGATTTGGCACGACGCTCATTGGGATGGACTCGAAGAGCGAGCGCGGGGACCTTCCCGGGCTCGAACAGCTCGTCCCAAAGCAAGGTCGTCGGCCAGGCGATCGCTACGTGCGGATCGTTTCGCCTCGCCGCGACTTCCGTCGCGCGGAGGGGCACTACGTAGCGACCGACGCCGCGATCGTTCCACCGGGGCAGACCGGTCGGATCTTCGCGGGCATCCGGCACGTGCTTTTCGGAAAGCCTCTCGCCACTGAGGCGGAGGGCTCGGAGCGTCTTTCGGTCGCGACCGGCTACGCGATCCTCGCGTCGGACAACATCTCGTCTTCGGCATATGCGACCGAAGAAGCGATGCGGGTGCTCGCGCTCGCCGGTGTCGCGGCGCTGTCGCTCACGATGCCCATCGCGCTCGCGATCGTCGCCGTTCTCGCCGTCGTGGTCCTCTCACAGCTTCAGGTCATCAAGGCGTATCCCAACGGCGGCGGCAGCTACGTCGTCACGAGCGACAACCTTGGGCGGGTGCCCGGCCTCGTCGCGGCGTCGTCGCTCCTGATCGACTACGTCCTCACCGTCGCGGTCTCCACCGCGGCGGGCGTGGCGGCCATCACGTCGTTCGCGCCTGCGCTGCACGACATGCGGGTCCCGCTCGGACTCGCGTTCATCGCCCTACTCGCCATCGGAAATCTTCGTGGCATCCGCGAGGCGGGAATGATCTTCGCCATTCCGACGTATGTGTACGTTCTCTCGCTAGCCGGCCTCATCGCGTATGGGCTCTTCCGCGTGGTGTCGGGCGATGTTCCCACGCCGGCGATCCCGCCAGACCCCCTGCCGGCTGCGGGGGTTACCGCGCTGTCGGTGCTTCTCATCCTCCGCGCCTTCGCATCGGGCTCGGTCGCGCTCACGGGCGCCGAGGCCGTCGCGAACGGGGTTCCGAGCATGAAGCCTCCCGAGACGAAGAACGCGTCGATGACGCTCATCCTCATGGCGCTCACGTTCGGCACGATCTTTCTCGGCCTCACGTTCCTCGCTCAAGCCCTCGGCGTCGCGCCGGATCAAAGAGAACAGGAGACACTGAACAGCCTCGTCACGCGCTCGCTCGTTGGCAACGGGTTCCCCTACTACCTGGTGCAGATGTCGACCGCGGTCATCCTCGCGCTCGCCGCGAACACCGGCTTCACCGGATTTCCGCGCCTCGCCGCGGTGCTGGCGAACGATCGCTTCATGCCGCGGCATTTCGCGGATCGCGGCGAACGCCTCGCCTTCTCCTTCGGGATCCTGGTCCTGGCGGCGCTCGCGAGCGTCGTGCTTGTCGCGTTCGGCGGCAGTGTCACGGCTCTCATTCCGCTCTACACGATCGGTGTGTTCCTTGCGTTCACGCTTTCACAGACGGGCTTGGTGCGGCGCTGGCTCCGCCTACGGCCGCGCGGGTGGAAGCTCACCGCGGCGATCAACGGTGTCGGGGCGGTGGTGACCGGCGTCGTGCTGGCGATCACCACGGTGACCAAGTTCGAGCACGGCGCGTGGATGGTGCTGATCGTCATGCCGCTCCTTGTGCTGCTGCTGCACGGCATCAGCTCGCATTACACAGCCGCCCAGGACTCTCTCGTGGTCGAGGATCTCCGGGAAGACCTGCCGAAGCTGCCGCAGCCGATGGTCATCGTCCCGGTCGCGCGACTCGATCGCACCGCGGTGCACGCGCTGACGTTCGCATCCTCGATCTCGGATCACGTCAGGGCGGTGCATGTCGCGACGAGTCACGAGACCGCTGCTGCGTTCCAGGTTCGGTGGGACGCCTGGGCGGCAAACGTCCCGCTCGAAGTGATCGTGTCGCCATACCGGTCGCTCGTCCCGCCGCTCCTTACGTACATCGAGAGAGTCGGGCGGAATTGCGACCGGCCGCTCACGATCGTGGTGAGCCAGTTCGTGCCGAGGCACTGGTGGGAGTTCTTCCTGCACAGTCAGACGGCGTTCCGGTTGAAGCTGGCACTTCTCTTTCGGCCGGACACGATCGTGATCGACGTTCCGTACCACCCGCGCGAGACCTAGCCCATCAGGGCTTTGCGGACCTCGCCTTCGGACGCCGTCGGCGAGAAGACCATGACCCGATCGCCGACTTCGAGCTTTGTGTCGTCGTCCGCGTGCATGAGCTTGCCTTTGCGGATGATCCCGCCGACGAGCGCACCGCTCGGCAGGCGAAGACTCCCGACGTTCTTTCCGGCGGGAGGCGTTCCGATCGCGATCTCAGCCTCGATCAGTTCGTTCGCTGAGCCGGCGAGTGACATGAGCGGCATGAAGCCCCCGGAAGGCAGCTCCTGTTCGATCACATTCATCAGCACGCGGGTCGAAGAGATCGTCTCGTCGATGCCGAGCGTCTTGAAGACGATCTCGTTCTTGGGATTGTTGACGCGCGCGATCACGCGGGGTGTCCGGCACCGGATCTTCGCCAGCTGGCAGATCACGAGGTTCTTCGCGTCGTCGCCGGTCACTGCGATGAGCGCGTCGGCGCGACTGCAACCCGCCTCCATCTGCGCGCGGCCCTCGTCGGCCGGCGCGTTCATCACGATCGAACCGAGGCGCTCTTGGACGAAATTGGCGCGGCGTCGATCGGCCTCGATCACCGTGACCTCGTGCCCGGACTCGAGAAGTGCCTGCGAGAGGTGGAACCCGACCTCACCCGCCCCAGCGACGACGAAGTACATCTTTACAGCACCTCCGTCAGGAGGTGCACGTATGGATGGCGACGAGTGGACCGAGTCGCCATCCTTATCGGGCCCTCGCCGGTTCGTGGACCAGCTCCGCCTCGTGCGCAAGCGCCTTGCGCATGAGCACCTCCCCAACTTCCCGGTCTTCCTGCAGCATCGCGTGGAGGAGCGTGCCCAGGATGGTCGTCCGTGAGAACGTATTGATCCCCATCTCCCGATAGGTCTGCGCCCGGACGGGGTCGTTCACCTTGGCGATGACCTGCTTGACGCCGAAGATCTTTTGCGCGATCTGCGCAGCCATGAGGTTGCGGTTGTCTCCTTCCGTGAGAGCAAGGAGCGCGTCGGCCCGTTCAATCCCTGCCTGGCGCAGGACTTCGAGATCAGTTCCGTCACCGAGGATCGTTTCACCCTTGAAGGTGCTCGGGAGATGCTGGAACCACGCGCGCTCCGCCCGGGCCGGACTCGTCGACGCAATGTCAACCACACTTACGCGATGGCCCTCTGAATCGAGGAGCCCCGCGAGGAACCCGCCCACTCGGCCGCAACCGACGATGACGACGTTCACCTGGTCTCCTCCTGACGATACGCGAGCACCGCGCACGGCGCGTTGACGTACACGTTCTGCACGGTCCGTCCCACGTACACCCGCCCCAGTCGCTTGCGAAATGGCATGGCGACGACGATGAGATCGGACTTCCGTTCCACGGCCGTGTCCACGATCGCTGCCGCGGCGTCGCGCGCCTGCAGTAGCTCCGTATCCAGCTCGAATCCCGCCTGGTCGGCGACTTTCTTAGCGCTCGCCAGAAGCTCCTCGCCGCGGTCGAGCTCGGGCTCGAGCACCGCGTCCAGCGGAAGGTTCCACCGCACCTCGATCACGTGGATGCCGACCACTTCAGCTTTGCCGGGCTTTGCGATGGAGGCCACGAGACGAAGCACGTCCGGATCCGCGCTTGTACCCGCGAGGGCCACGAGAATCCGCTTCGGTTGCATGAGTGCGCGAGTTTAGCGTCGTCGGGTGAGGTTCGAAGTGTCTTCGAAGTGGTAGGGCACGTCGATGACGATCGTGTTCGGCCGGAAGAGGAGAGCCGCTTTGAGACGGAACGCGGTCTGGCTGTGCAGCAACCACTCCCACCAGTGGCGGGGGACGAACTCGCTGAGGACGACGGTGATCGGCCGGTCGTCGGACTTGCCCATCGCGTCGATGTACTTGAGAAGAGGCGCCAGCAGCGATCGGTAGGGCGATACGACGATATCGAGCTTGATGTTGGTGTCGAGCTGCATCCAACGCCGACGGAATTCCTCGGCACTCGCGTTCGAGGTCGAGATGTGCACCGCTTTTACGGTCGGCGACACCGATCCCGCGAAGGCCAGGGCCTGGAGCGCTGCGCGGTCGAGGCGGGCGATTGGCACGATCACGAGCGGAGCTGGAAAAATGGGGACGTGCTGCTGTTCGGGGCCGGTGATGACGAGGGCGTCGTGCACGGTCTGGTAGTGGCGGTGGATCCCGTAGAGCAGAGCCGTGATGAGCGGGATGAGCACGAGAACCATCCAAGCGCCGTGCTCGAACTTCGTGTACGCGACGACCAACAGGACGGTACCGGTCACCACTGTTCCGAACGCATTGATGACCATCGAGACCCGCCAGCCCGGATTACG
>VBEN01000238.1 GCA_005881175.1 Chloroflexota bacterium | reverse complement strand
GTGGCGGCGACTGCGACTGGGCGATCGGGCCACAGGAGTCGTCGGCCACCATCTCGCCCGCGCCGACCGATGACGACCTTGCCTACTCGAGTCTGTCGCTCGCCAATATCACCACCGGTAAGTCCGACGACGGCGGCAATAGCTTCGGGCCGCCCAATGTCTACTCGCAGCAGGTGGGCGGCGATGACCGGATGTGGATGGCAGCGGATCCTCGGCTCAACCCGCTGGGGTTTGCCAACATCTTCATGACCTACCACGACGTCGCGGGTCCCGACGACATCCAGCTCGGGGTCTCGATCGACGGCGGCTTCAGCTATGTCCAGAACGCGCCAATCATCAACAACAGCGACGTCCCCCCAGGGCAGTGGCACGGTTCGGGCGCGGGCTTGGTTGGCGACGGCAACGAGCTCGGCAATATCGTGGCCCGACGAATGGCGAGCGGGCTGACGCTGTACTCGATCTTCGAGACACCGGACAGTCCGGCAGACAACACCAACCAGGCCCTGGCGGGAACGGCCAATTACAACCGCGTCTACGAGGCGGTTGGCACCGTGACCGCCGACACGGCACCGCCGGTGATCTCCTGGCGCAACTACGAGATCTATCACGGGCCGCTGGGCGCACGGTACGACCGGATCTTTCCCGTGACCGCAGTGGACAACGCCGGTGGCGTCTACGCCTTCTGGAGCGATGGCAATCACATCGACTACAAGGTGGATGCCACCGGGACCGGCTGGAGGCCGAGCAAAGCGCCGTCCCGGATCAACAATCCCTCGGGCGTCAACACGGCCCTCATGCCGTGGGCGCAAGCCGGTGCCGCCGGCATTGTGGATGTGGTGTTCTTCGGCGCGTCGGGTGGCGCAGGCGCGCAACCAAATCCGCAGGACGACCCGAACAATGTCTGGAACGCCTACTTCGCCCAATCGATCAATGCCGGCGGCAGCTTCACGGTGTCGAAAGCCAGCGACCACGTGATTCACCACGGCCCGCTCTGCATCGACGGGCTCGGCTGCAACCTCAGCAATCCGCCGCGCGACCGGACGCTGCTCGACTTCTTCCAGGTTTCGATCGATCCGACCAGCGGCGCGGCCGACGTCACCTTCGCGGACGATCATGCGGCGCCCGGCACGGCGGTGGTGTACTTCACCCGACAGTGCACCGGGACCAGCGCTACCACTGGTTCTGCGCTGGTCAATGATTGCGTGGCGCCGGCGCCCGTGCCGCCGCCGCCACAGGGGTCAACCTGCCCCGGGCCACAGGTGCTCGACTATGTTGGCGACGCCCCGAACAACTATCCAGGTGGGGACGGTAGCAACATCGACAACCTCGATGTGGTGAACGCGTTCTTCGGCACGCCCAGCTGGACTGTCTACTGGTCCTTCGGCGGCACCACGTACTACGCGCAGGCGAGCAGCAATGGTCCGGTGGTGACATACAGCGACGGAACCTTTATCGGTGGCAACTTCAACCCGACCGGAACGCCCGTCGGGGTCTTCAACCCGGGCCCCAACGGCACGATCGTCTTGACAGTGCCTCGGGCGGACGTCGGCAACCCGGCGAAGACGCGTTCTTGAGCGCGCCATTTGCCGATACCCACGGGTCGTTCACGGTGCTGGGGACCGGCGTGTAGTACACGTCGGCGGCCGACCGTGCGCCCGACTCCGGCTTCGGAGCGAACTACCTCGTCGGCCAGGTCTGCTAAGGGCCCCCACCCTGACCCTCCCCCGCAAGCGGGGGAGGGACTGCGGGGTGGGACTGCTGTTTGCGGTACTCCCGATAGGTGAGCCAGGCCACGAAGACATCGAAGACCGTAAGTGCGACGAGCCCGACCGAAGGCGCAAACGTCATCCGGTAGACCTGATAGGCGATGAAGACACCAAGAAAGACGATCATCCACGGATAGGCCCAGAGCTGATCGCGCAGCAAGGCCGCGACCAGCACGATCTTGACGACGCCATGCAAGAGCAGGTAGATGGCGCCGAACCTCACCGACGATCCGGTTAGTCCACTCGTGGCGTTGAGGAGGTGGGTGGCAATGAAGTCGTGTGGATCCTGTAAGAGCTCGTGCTGCGTCAGACTCCTGACCAGCTGGTTGATGGTCGCCGGGCTCACGACAAGGAGAAGCAGGCCACCCACGACTTCCAAAACGCCGTCGAGACCCTTGAGGGTGATGCCGACCTCGAAGGTCCGGTCGAGCAGGTCTGTCGGTTTGGGGCGGCTCATGCATCAATGTTCGGCCAAGATCCCCGGTTAACGTATCCTGTTAACGCGCGCTTACCAGTTGTAAAGAGCCATAGGAGGGTTTCGAAGATGAGCGCACGTTTCCTGAGGTCTTGGGTAGCCGTGATCGCCTGTCTGATCGGCCTGATACCGGCGGCGGCCGCCGCCAATGGCAACAGCCGGGTGACGCGGGACTACCAGGCGGGAAGCTACACCCGCTACGACGGCGAAACGGATGCGACCATGACGGATTGCAGCATCAACAAACGGGCGCAAAACGAGCCGACGGTCGCCGTCGATCCTCACAACACGAACGTCGTTACAGCCGGGTCGAACGACTACTGCGCAGCCACCGTCAACGGCGATGTCTGGGCTGGCTATTACCGGTCGACGAATGGCGGCGCCAGCTGGAACGACAGTCTCGTGCCCGGCTATCCGGATGACAACTCGGCGGCGGGCCTCGCCTCGCCGGCGCATGGACAATGTGGGGCGGCCGGTGACCCGACCCAATCCTTCGATCGGAGCGGGCGGCTGTTCTATGGGTTCATCTGCTTCAACAGAGGAAAGCCGGTGAACGGTTCGACCTATGTGACGACGTACGACCAGGACGGCGGACATTACCTGCGGACCGTCCTCGTCGCACAGGGCTCGCCCTCCGGCCAGTTCTCCTCGGGACTTTTCCAGGACAAGATCAACCTTGCCGTCGACCAGACCAATGGGTCGAACTCCGGGAATGTTTATGTCGCCTGGTCCCGCTATTCAGGCCGCGCGGCAAACAATGTCGTTCT
>VBEN01000079.1 GCA_005881175.1 Chloroflexota bacterium | reverse complement strand
CTGGTGGCACAACGTCCATGACGGGAGCAAAGTTCAGGTTGATGCCAGCCGCGAGAAGCTCAGCGCCCCACACCTTGGCCCGGCTCTGTAACACGCTGGGGGTCCAGCTTCCCTGCACGACGGCAGAAGGAATCGTTGAGAAACCCGCGCCTTGCATCGCCTGGATCAGGCCTCCCTCCTGGTTGGCGGCGATGAAAAAGCGGACATTCGCCGTTGTCGCAGCCGACACCTGCGCCTGGACCGCCGAACTTACGGCTCGAATGCCGGTGACACCCGCGTAGCTCCGATCCACGAACCAGACGGACCCGATGTGGTCCGATCGAATCAAGCTGATTTCTGTTGCTCCGAGACGGTCGTTGGCGAGGCCAAGCTCAAACAATTGACCGATCCGCTGGTCCTGGGTCATCAACGCCAATACCCGGTCCGGGCAGGCCGGCGTCGGGCTTGGACTGGGCGTTGCCGACGGCGTGATCGATGGCGTGGCGCGGTCGGTCGCGCTCGGAGGGGGTGCCCCGGCGGCTGATCCGCAAGCGGAAACCACGATGACGACCAGGAGGAGCGCGCCCACGCGCCAGGGACGATGCATCAATGAGATAACGGCAAAACCTCGGGTTGCGTTATCAGCGGCTCAGGATTGGTCCCGCACCGGATTCAACCGGTAGCCGGCGCCATTCTGGCCGAAATCTAGCAGAAGCGATTCACGCCACCGGCGTTACCGGACTCTTCCTTTAAGGTTGTGGAGGACGTCCACACAACGGAGGTGCGGCGATGAGACTAAGCCTGGTACCCCAGGAGCGCCGGTTCTATGCCCTGTTCAAGAAGCAGGGCGAACTCGTAAACGAGTCTCTCGAGCAATTGCGCAATGGATTGCTGGAAGGACAGACTCGCCACCCGCGGCTCCGCGAGCTCGAGCACGAGTGCGATGACGTGACGCACGAGATCTACAACCTGATCAACCAGACGTTCGTCACGCCCTTCGAACGGGAAGACATTTATGCTCTGGCGTCATCGCTGGATGAGGTGGTAGACCTCGCCGAAGAGGTCTCGGACAAGATCGATCTCTACCGGGTCAAAGAGATCACGCCCTCCGCGCGACGGATGGGTGAAGTGCTTGCCAAGGCGGGCAAGGAGGTCGAACAAGCGGTCTCCAACCTCGAGGGTTTCAAGAACCTCACTTCCCATCGGCTTGCCATCCACAGCCTCGAGAATGAGGGGGACCGGATTACCAGGGAGGCACTGGCGCAGCTCTTCACCGACGGCGCAAGCCCGAGCGAGCTGGTCAAGTGGAAGGACCTCTACGACCTGCTCGAAGCCACGATCGACCAGTGCGAGCACGTCTCCAACGTTCTCGAAGCGACCTCGATCAAGAATGCCTGAGCAGCTCTTACTGCTCGTCACAATCCTGATCGCGGTCGGCTTCGACTTCACAAACGGCTTTCACGACACCGCCAATGCGATCGCCACGTCAGTTTCGACCCGGGCGGTTTCCCCGCGGATGGCCGTCCTCATCTCGGCGGTACTGAACCTTGCCGGCGCGGTGATCACGGTGGTCTTCTTCCAGGCCAAGGTATCAAACACCATTGGAAAAATCGTTGCCTTCAAAGTAGGCCTTGTCGTGATCATCGCGGCGCTGATCGGCGCGATCGCCTGGAACCTCATCACCTGGTATCTCGGACTGCCGAGCAGTTCGACCCATGCGCTGGTTGGAGCGTTGAGTGGGGCTGCTATCGCGGCCGCACATGGTCTCGCCGGCGTCCGTGGCTCAGAGTTCTGGAAGACGGTGCTTTCGCTGGTCATCTCTCCGCCCGCCGGCTTTGTCCTCGCGGCGCTCGTGATGAGCGCGCTGCTGCTGATCTTCCATCGCGCCCGGCCAGCCCCGCTGAATCGCACATTTCGGAGGTTGCAAATCCTGACCGCCGCGCTGGTGTCGTACTCTCACGGCGCCAACGATGCGCAGAAGACGATGGCGGTCATCACCCTGGCGCTGGTGGCCTCCGGGCACCTTCAGAAGTTCCAGGTCCCGGTCTGGGTCGTGCTGCTCTCCGCTTCGGCCATCGCCTTCGGCACCTATGCTGGCGGCTGGCGGATCATCCGCACCCTGGGCTGGCGAATTTACAAGCTCGATCCGGCAACCGGCGTATCGGCGCAATTGACTGGAGCGGCCGTGATCCAGTTCGCTACCCAATTCGGCCTGCCGGTTTCGACCACCCACGTGGTGACTGGATCCGTCATGGGCGCGGGGGCCTCGCGACGGCTCTCCGCATTGCGATGGGGCGTCGGGGTTAGGGGGCGATATTTCGCGCTCGCAATTCGACCGTCCCTCTCCTCGAGCACCCAGGTCGAACCCATCTCCAGGCTGGCCCGTGCCCGCGACACGAGACCCTCCGCGATCAGCCGGTCAAGCACCTCCTGGACGACGTCGGCATGCGTGCAAAGAACGATATTGCGGCCCTTGAACGCTTCTATCAAATGAATGACTCGCTCGCCGCCGGCTCCCTCCTCGAGGTCGCCGCTCGGCTCGACGCGCAGCTTGCGTCGGTTCGCCAGTGGCTCGACCGTCTGGACGCAGCGCACGTACGGGCTGGACAAGACGGTGTCGATTGGTTCGGCGCTCATCGACTCAGCCAGCTCTTCCGCCTGCTGCTGGCCTAACGTCGTCAGCGGCCGCAGCCGGTCATCGCCCATCCACTCCGCGCGGTCGCCGGCCTTGGCGTGCCGGACAATGTAGGCAGCCATGACGGTGTTGCGGGATTAGCCGATCCGATCGCCCGAGTGCTGTGCTGCCCCGGCTCCCGGCAGGGGAGCCGCCGTTGGCTCTTCGTCTGCCCCATCCAGGGCGTAGCGGATGGCTTGTTCATAGCTCATACGTGTTCCGTCCATCCATGCACGGTTAGCCGCCTCTTTTGATAACGCCACCCGGGCTCGAGCGAGCCACATACCGAGGTCGAGATGATCCTGCGACTCCTCCGCTCTGCTCGCGGCCGCCCGGATGCCAGCCGCAGCCCCTGCCAAGCGCAGGCCACCCTCGTGATTCCCTGTCTTGATAGAGAGCTTGGCGAGGCCGTCAAGTGCCCCATCGACAAATAAGCGATCACCAAGTTGAATTCCAATTCGTAACACGTCCAACCAACGGCTTGCGGCGTGGGCATCATCCCCCTCGGCAAATGCAAGTATCCCTTGGTTCATGCCAACGAATAGCTCACCCTCGCGATTGCCGGATTCGCGAAAAAGCATCAGGGCCTCATTCAGGTGACCGTGTGCCCGAGGCCACTGGCCGGCCCGAACGAGATCTGAGCCGAGGTTGCCAAGTAGGATTCCCAATCTCCAAGTATCACCGAGTTCTCGAGCTAGATCTAACGCCCGTTCGTAGGTCGCGACGGCATCGGGGTTATGCGCCGTGGACTGAGCGTTGCCAAGCGCGTTCATCGCGATATGCTCCTCACGCCTCAAACCAAGCTGCCTTGCAAGCGCAACAGACTCGCACGCCAGGCGGATCGCTTCCTTACTGTCGCCCATGATCATGTGGACATCCGATAGCCCCGTAAGCATCCGCTGGCGTTCGCGTGACGATCCCTTTGTTATCGACAGTGCATGGACGACCGCCGGCATCATCTCTGCCACCTGGCCTCGCAAAGTCCACAGGCGCTGCAACGCATGGACCAACTGTATTTCCACCCCTGCGTTACGACTGACAGCCCACGCTAGGGCGCCTCGGAGGTTATCCTGCTCGGTTCCGATGATCGCCACCCAATTCTGGCGCGGAGCATCAGTCATGGGCACCTCGCGCTCCGCGATACCAGCGAAATACTCAGCGTGTCTTCGACGAGTCTCGGCCTCCTCGTCAGTCTCCGAGAGATGGCGGCCTGCGTACTGCCGCAAGGGCTCCAGTAGCCGGTAGCGCGTAACGACGCCGGTCGGCTGAGCGACAACCAGCGAGTTGTCCACTAATTCGAGTAGGATCTCGGCCACCTGGTCGCTCTCAATGGGAGGGGCGGCACAGATGGCCTCGGCTGCCTGGATATCAAAACCGGCGCAAACCGATAGGCGCCGGAAAACGGCTTGCGCCGGGTTGGCGAGCAGCGAGTAAGACCAGTCGATTGCCGCATCAAGCGTCTTATGCCGCTCCGGAATGGTCCTGCTCGACGTTGTAAGGAGTAGCTTGCCCTGTTCAAGGCGTACTCGCATTTCGCTTGGCGTCATCCCTGACAACCTTGCCGCGGCGAGCTCTATGCCAAGCGGCATCCCTTCCAGAATCCGGCAGAGTGCGGCAATGTCTCGGAGCTCGCCAAGCGTTGGCTCATAACCGGGTCGCACCAGCTGAGTGCGATCGAGAAAGAGGCGGACCGAGTCGACTCCGGACTCAGCGTCCGCCCCGGTTTCAGGCGAAAGCTGGAGACCACCTAGCGGAAGGATCGCCTCTCCGTCCACGCCGAGGGGCGCCCGACTGGTCGCCAGGACTTGAATACCAGGGCAGAACCTCACGATGCGCTGAATGATCGGGCTCACTCCACCGAGCAGATGCTCACAGTTATCAACGAGCAAGAAGCGCTTGCGCCGGCGCAACTCCGACAGCAGCGTTTCCTCACTAGATATGGAAGGGTCTTCGCGTAGTCCCAGCGTCGAGAGCATTACGCTCGCAACGAGGTCTTGGTCGGCTAAAGGTCCAAGATCGACGAACCAGCTTCCCTCGGTATGAGGTTGGTGCACTATGCGAGCGGCTTCGATCGCCAATCGAGTCTTGCCGATTCCACCGGGGCCCGCCACGGTCACGAGTCTGGACCGCTGCAGGAGCCCACAAAGGGTCGCCATTTCCCACTCCCGGCCGACAAAGCTCGTTAGAGATGCCGGGAGATACAACGCACCGACCTGATTATTCTCAAGACCAATTCGGCTGATATACGGCGCAACCTGCGCCCGCGTTTCGAGTCCCAATTTCCCGAGGACATTGGCCACATGGAACTCGGCAGTGCGGACATCGACGAACAGGGATCCAGCGATCTGCTTGTTCGTGCGACCCTGGCCCAGCAAGGCAAGCACCTCGCGCTCGCGCCTTGTGAGCTTCTCCGGCTGCACCTGGCCCATCCCCCCCTTCCTCGTCAGGATACTCCGGGGAAGAACCCGTACCCGAAACCCGTAGAAATACCGGAGACGACGGGCTTAAAAGCAAGGAGGATGTGCCTGCCGCCGGAAAGCCGGCGAGTAACAGTGACGGAGGTAATCGATATGCAGGCGCAGACCCTTCGGAACCGCTCGTTCGCGTCGCTTGTCATGGCACTCGTGGCCGCCGGCATTCTTCTCTTGGTCGGCGCTGGTGGCTATGCGATCCGGGCCTTGACCGCTATCGCCGGTCCCTCGACACGCGTCACTTATGTCGAGAGCACAGCGGCGCCCGGTGTCTCTAATGAGACCACCAGGGCAAGCAAGTCCGTCCTACAACCGCGCTAGGCTGGACGCGCCGGTGGCTGGCGGCGCCGTCAAAGTGCCGCCGGCCTATTCATTTGGGCGGCCAAACAAGACAGGCGCACGCCGGGACGCGAGAGCTTTGGACGTCTTTGCAATCGCTTTATGAGGGGAATGGAGCGGGTGACGAGACTCGAACTCGCGACTTCAACCTTGGGAAGGTTGCACTCTACCAACTGAGTTACACCCGCTCGGCAAGCCGGATTTTAGCATCGCTTTTCCGTAGCTCCTGGCACATCGGCCAGAGGACGCCAATGAGCTCGGCCATCCTGGTCGCCGTCATTTTCACCCGGCCGGCATCGAAGATCTCCACGGGATAGGTCTCATAGAGACGGATCCAGCCGCGGTCCCAGGGTTCGAGGTCGAGCTGCTGGCCTAGCCTCGCCTTGATCATCAGCAGCTGCCGCGCCAGGCCGGCGGCGATTCGGTCGTTCAGCACCGGCGTCGCCTCGAGATGCAGCCCCAGCTCCAACCGCCCGCTATTGGCATGCCACCAGGCCTCGAAGTGCAGGCGGGGATCGTCGAAAAACCACTGCGCCTGGCTCGAGCGGACCCGGTGCTTGACCTCCTTCATACGGGCCGGCAGCGCCGCCTTGACCGGCTCAGGTAGCGACCGAAAGAACCCGGCGGTCCGGACAAATCGCCGCTCGTGTCTGGGGCGAGCCACCTAGCTTTTCGCGGCGGGACGACCCGCGGCGCCGCCAGTCACCGCAGTCTTGACCAAATCGCTGTACTGATCGGCCAGCGCCCGCGCCCTTTCCGAGTCCTCCATGCTGACGATGATGTGGTAGCGGGGCATGTCCGGGTCGGGAAGCACCAGCACCCATCCGCCGTCGACGAAGACCTTGATTCCGTCCGCCAGGTCGACCGGCGCATCCCGGTGCATCTCCACCATGGTGCGCATCACCCGGCCCTTGGCATCCCAGGGCACCGTCTCCTGGCGATGCTCGTAGGCGGCCTGAGGGATTTCCTGCCGGACGGCGGAAACCGTTCGCCCGTCTTTGGCCAGCAGCTCCAGCAGTTTGATCAGGGTGAAGATGGCATCGAAGCCAAGAAGATGCTCGGGGAAAACGTAGCCACCATTCGCGTCGGAGGCCAGCCGCGCCTGGTGCTGCTGGGCCGCTCGTAACAGGGCGGCCGGTTCCCCCTTTCCGGGAACAAAGTGCGAGCCTGGCAGCTGCCGGACGAGCGCCGCGATCGTCTGCGGCACGGTAGCCGGCGCGACGAGCACGCCTGGTTTCGCCTTCAGCGCCAGCACCGCGATCGCGCCGAGCGCCTCGTGGTGATCGAGCAGCTCGCCCTTTTCGTCGATCAAAAAGACCCGCTCCGAGCCGTAGTCGATGTAGGCGCCCAGGTTGCAGCCGAGGGTTCGCGTGATCAATGCCGACTGCCGGCGCGCCTCGTCGAAGGCTTCGTTGGTCTTGGACTGATAAGTCTCGTCGAACCCGGCGTTCAGCGGGATCGCCTCGATGTTCAGCTCCTTGAACAGGCGGGGAAGCACCAAGGAGGCGCTGCCGTGGTCAAAGTCGACCAGGACCTTCAAGTGCGCTTGTCGCACCGCCTCGACATCGATCAGCGCGATCAGCCCGTCGATGTACGAGTCGATGGAGTCCTGCGGGTAACTGATATCCCCCATCTCGTAGAAGTGGACCCGCCGGATGTCCTCCCGAAAGAAGACGTTCTCCAGCTTGCGTTCCATCTTCTTGTCGAGCACGACGCCGTTGCCGTCGAACATCCGGATGTCGGCCGAGCGGCTGTCGAGAGGAGACATCTGGATATGGACCGCCCCCGCGATCGGATGCTCCCGCGCGTAGAACTGCACCACGGGGATCGGCAGTTCGCTGAGGTCGATGATCGACGCGCCCGACGACATCATCCCGGCGACCATGGCCCGCTTCATCATCCGGGAGGGACGCTGGCCGTCGCGGGCGGCTCCAATCGCGGAGCCCTTGGGAAACAGGGCTGCGAAGGACGCGCCCAGCCGGGCGCAGTATTCAGGTGTCAGCTCGATGTTGACCAGGCCGACCAGTCCGTAGGAGGTGAACAACCCCCGTTTGTAGTGCCCGGCCCAGATGATGCTCTCGTGCACCGTCGACCCAGGTTCGATCTCCTTGTCGGGCCAGATCTTGACACCCGCGTCGATGGTCGACCCCTCCCCCACGACGACATCGTCGCCGATCACGGCGCCTTCCTCGAGGAGGCAGTTGTTCTTGATCGTGACGTGGCGGCAGACGATCGCCTGACGTAGCCGGGAAGTCTCACCGATGTAGGAATAGGTCCAGATGATCGAATTGCTGATCTTGGTGTTCTCATCGACGACCGAGAAATTCCCGACGCACACCGGCCCGTTGACAAACACCCCCGCCTTGAGCTTGCACTCGTTGCCGATATAGGCGGGGCCGTTGATCCGCACGTCGTAGCCGATTTCGACGTTCTCGCCGATCCACACGTTGCCGTGACGGCGCTCCCCCGGGATCTCGACATCGACCCGCCCCTCGAGCGCGTCCCAGTTCGCCTGGTAGTAGGTCTGGATGTTGCCGATATCACACCAGTAGCCCGGCGCCAGGTACCCGTAGAGCGGCATGGCGTTGGTCAGCATCTTGGGGAAGACGTCGCCGCTCCAGTCCACCACCGCCGCCGGCGGCAAAAGATCCAGGACCTCCGGCTCAATCACGTAAATGCCCGTGTTGACCTGGTCGGAAAACACCTCGCCCCATGACGGCTTCTCGAGGAAGCGTTTGATCGTCCCGTCCGGGTTGGTGATCACCACGCCGAACTCCAGCGGGTTCGCCACCGAGGTCAGGACGATGGTCGCCGCTGCGCCTTTCTCTCGGTGATACTGCATGACCGCTCCGAGGTCGATGTCGGTCAAGGCATCGCCGCTGATGACGATGAAAGGCTCGGTGAGGTATTCCTGTGCATTCTTCACGCTGCCGGCCGTGCCCAGCGGGGCGTCTTCCACCACGTATGTGATGTCGACGCCGAAGTCCGAACCGTCGCCGAAGTAGTCGCGGATCGCTGAGCCCAGGTATTGGAGCGTCACCACCACGTCCGTAATCCCGTGCTTGCGCAGCAATCGAAGGATGTGCTCCATCACCGGCTTGCCGACCACCGGAACGAGTGGCTTGGGGACGCCGCTGGTCAGGGGTCGAAGCCGTGAGCCTTCGCCACCGGCCATCACGACAGCCTTCATGCGGGTTGGGCAACCCCTTTTGCGATTCGCTCGCGCAAGAATGCAGCGGAGTCTTCCGGCTTGACCACATTGATCCAGATACCGGTCCCCAGCTCGAACCCGGCTGCCGTGCTGAGCTTGGGGATCAGCTCCAGGTGCCAGTGATAGAGGTCGGAGACCTCGGCTTTGAGCGGAGCGCTATGAATGTAATAGTTGAAGGGCGGGTCGTTGAGTCCCTCCGAGAGGCCTTTCAGGGTGAGCTGCAGCGCCTCGGCGAACGCGGGCTTCTCTTTTGATGGGTCAAGGTCGCCGAAGGAGGCGGCATGGCGTCGGGGCATGATCCAGGTCTCGAACGGGGTGCGGGCCGCGTAGGGGGCAACGACGACGAACGCGTCGTTCTCGAACACGATGCGGGCACCGGCGCGCCGCTCGTCCGCGAGCGTGTGGCAGAAGACGCACTCGGCGTGCTCGTCATAGCACCGGCCGGCCGCCCGTGGTTATAGAGGACCAGCACGTGTTCGAGCGCCGGGTTCTGCGCGTGATGCCGATAGCGGTCGACGTAGGACTGCACGATCTCCTCCACCTGGCGGCGCGGCAGCAATGGAGTCGTGGCGCGGTGATCGGGGCTGCTGATCAGCACCTCGCAGGCGCCGATCGCATCCCTCTGCCAGAAACGGCCATCATGCTGCTCCTGGCCATCAGGCTCGAGGCGGAATGCCGCATACAGGTTTGGGACCACCCGGATCCACCAGCCCTGCGTATTGGGAGCCGTGCCGGCGGGGCGATACGCGAGGACCTCCGGCGGCGTCATGGCCTCATGTCCTGGGCAGAAGGGGCAGACGTCGCGGGCAGCGACGAGCTCTTTAGCCGCCTGGGTGAAGGAATCGGGCCGGCGCGCGCGCTCCGTCGCCACCGCCACCCACCGCCCGGTAATCAAGTCCTGTCGTAACTGAGGCAATCCGCAAGCTCCTGAGGGGTAAACGCCGAATCCGTACGAGAGTTTTCATTATCGCTGGCGGCACGATGATGGGCTACGCGACGCGGTCGCCGGCCTTGAAGACGGCCCAGACGCGCCAGAGGGCACGCGGATCGACGAGCGGATCACCATGCACGAGCACCAGGTCGGCGGGATCGCCCGGTTCGAGCCGACCGGCATGCTCGATGCCCAGCAGCTCGCCGCCCCGCCAGCTGACCGCCGCCAGCGCCTCGCGTGGCTCGAGCCCCGCCTCGACCAGCAGCTCGACTTCCCATGCGAGATGTCCGGCCCGCACCGAGCCGCCGCCGAAGTCGGATCCGGCCGCGATTCGAACGCCGGCCCGGCGGGCCGCCTTGATGGCGGCGAAAGCGCCTTCCCGTCGAGCCGCCAGCTTGCCCTTCCCCTCGACCGAGGTGAAGCGTTCGATGCGGGTCGTCCGTTCAAAGGTTGCCCAGCTGGCCAGCACCGAGAGCGTCGACACCAGCGCGACGCTGTTCCGGTGCATGGTGGCCGCGACCGTCTCGTCGAGCTCCATCCCGTGCTCGATCGAATCCACCCCGGCCTCGGCGCCGACGCGGGCGCCGTCCAGGATGGTGGCGTGCGCGGTGATCCGGCGCCCGCGGGCGTGAACCGCCTGGCACGCGCCGCGAACATCCTCCACTGTGAAAGGACAGCGATCCGACCGATCCGGCGGATCGAGCATGATCTTGACGAAGTCGGTGCCCGCATCAAGCTGGGCCAGCGCAGCGGCCTTGAGTTCGTCGCCGTCGTTAACGGCCACGGTCATCGGCAGATATCCATCCTTGGCGATCCAGGTGCCCGCGACCCGGATATAGGGCGCGCCGACCGCGGCCAACATCTCCTCCCGGACCATCAGACTGATCGCTCGACCATCGGGCCCGGCCGGCGACCCGACGTCGCGGGCCCAGAGGATGCCGGCCTGCACCAGGCGAGCCGCATTGCGGCGGGCGACCTCGCGCAGGCGATCGGGCGGATCCGATCCGCGCTCGATCCAGTGGCTGCCGCCGGGCATCGTGAGATGGCTGTGGGCATCGACGAAGGCCGGCACGATTGTGGCACCGCCAGCATCGAGGACATCGGCTGTGCCCGGATCCGCGTCCTCACTCGGGCGCAGCCAGGCGATGCGCCCATTTTCGATCAAGAGGCTTACGCCCACCCGCAAGGTCGGCGAATGGCCGTCGGCCAGGCAGGCATCGCGAATCAGCAGACGGCCATTCATGCCGGGGCGGGCACGGGCTGTTCCT
>VBEN01000078.1 GCA_005881175.1 Chloroflexota bacterium | reverse complement strand
CCTGCGAGGCATCGACGTGCTCTTGCGCCTTTTCGATCAGGGTCAACACGTCGCCCATGCCGAGGATGCGGGAGGCCATCCGGTCTGGATGGAAAACCTCGAAGTCGGTCAGCTTCTCACCAACGCCCACGAACTGGATCGGACAGTGTGTAACGGAACGCAGGGACAGCGCGGCACCGCCGCGCGCATCGCCGTCGAGCTTGGTCAAAATGGCCCCGGTCAACGCGATGGTCTGCTGGAAGGCGCTGGTGACGTTGACGGCTTGCTGGCCGGTCATCGCGTCGAGCACCAGGAGCCGATGCTGCGCCGGGACGGCCTCGGTGATTCGCCTGAGCTCGTCGAGCAGCTCCTGGTCGACCTGCAGCCGGCCCGCCGTATCGATGATGATCACGTCGGCGTTCACGCGGCGCGCCTCAGCGACCGAGTCCTTCGCGATCGTCACGGGGTTGATGTTGCGCGGCGCATAGGCCGGGGCGTTGATGCCCTTGGCCAGCACCTCCAACTGCTCCATCGCCGCCGGCCGCCGGACATCGGTGGAGACGAGGAGAGGCCGGTGCCCTTCGCGACGAACGAACAGTGCCAACTTTCCGGCGGTCGTCGTCTTGCCCGAGCCCTGCAGGCCGGCCAGCACGATGACGGTGGGCGGCGACGGGGCGTAGGTCATTGGCTCGCGCTCGCCGAGCAACCGCACCAGTTCCTCGTCGACGATCTTGACCAGCTGCTGGCCGGGATTGAGGCTTTCCATCACTTCGGCGCCCACGGCGCGCGCCCGGATGCCGGCGATGAAGTCTTTGACGACCTTGTAGTTGACGTCGGCCTCGAGCAGCGCGAGCCGCACCTCTCGCAGTCCGGCATCGACGTCGGCTTCGCTCAGCTTGCCGCGGCCGGTGAGCTTCTTCAGCGCCTGGTCGAGACGCTCGGTCAGGGAATCAAACACGCTGGGCTCGCTCCAACCCGAGCTTGCGCTCGTAGTCGTCGAGGTTGGTCGTCGTCCGCCGAACCACGTCGTAGACGGCGGTCCGGGTCACGCCCTCTCGGTGCGCGATCTCGCCGTAGGACCAGTCCAGCTCCCAGGCCAGGTGCAGGATGCGACGCTGGTGCTCGGTCAGTAAGGCGCCGTAGAGGTCGAGCAGCCGCAGCTGGTGCTGCCGCTGGCGGGTTCTGTCAAGCATTTAGCCTTGACAGTATATCCTCAGCGCTCCCGGGCTCCCCGCTCCTCGTTCCTGACGATGAACTGAATCAGCCAGAGAATGCCGACCACCGCGGCGCCCAGAGCGAGCAGCCCAAGCAGGCCGACGAACACCCCAAGGATGAGAACGGTCAGGTGTGTTCGTCCTCGTCGGTCGGCTCGACGCGCTCGTCCTGCAGGATCTCGAGTGCCTCGGCCGCCTGCTCGCGCGCCACCCAGAGATCAACGGCAGATAGCTCGCCAACCGTCTCCGGGATCACCGCCGCGGCGGCTTCGTTCCGAAAGTAGACCGGGATGCCCGAGGACTCGAGCACCGCCTTCCACAGGTCGGCTTCGGGCAAGCCATTGGCCGTGACCAGCTTGACAAACGCCTCAGAGTCCTGCTTTTGCGTGATCGGCTTTTGCGTCATGGGCTCTCCTCCATCCGCAACAGCGCATCAAGGTACTGTCCTGGGTCGAACCGATCGAGGTCGTCGAGGCCTTCGCCGATGCCGACCAGCTTCACCGGCACCGCAAGATCCTCCTCGATACTAAGCACAACACCGGCTTTGGCGCTGCCATCCATTTTGGTGACCGCCAGGCCGGTCAGCCCGATCGCCTGCTGGAACACCTTAACCTGCTGGGCGGAGTTTTGCCCGATATGGGCATCGAGCACGGCGAGCACTTCCTGCGGCGATCGCTGATCCAGCCGCTGCAGAACGCGGCGAACCTTTTTCAGCTCTTCCATCAAATCGGTCCGCGTATGCAGGCGGCCAGCGGTATCGATGATTACCGTGTCCGCCCCGCGGCCCCGCGCGGCCTGCACGGCATCGAACGCGACCGCGCCGGGATCGGAGCCCGGCTGATGCGCGACGATGTCGACCTGGGCCCGCTGCGCCCACAGCTGCAACTGTTCGATCGCGGCGGCACGGTAGGTGTCGGCGGCCGCCAGGAGCGGGTGCCGGCCCTCCCGCCGCAGCAGGTATGCCAGTTTGCCAATGGTGGTGGTCTTGCCGGAGCCGTTGACGCCGACCACCAGCACCACCGCGGGTGATCCCTCCAGGTTGATACCACGCGGCCTCGAACCCATCTGCTTCTCCAGCGCGGCCTTCAGATAGGTCAGCGCTTGGCCAGGTGAGCGCAGATGCGCGCCCGCCGCCTCGCGACGCAGGTCCTCGACCACGCGCTCGGTGGTGGGAACGCCGACATCCGCGGCGATCAGCGTCGCTTCGAGGTCATCCCAGAACGCGGCGTCGAGCGCGGGTCGGCCAAAGACTTCTTTGAGGTCGGCGACATAGGCCTGCCGGCCGGATTCGAGACTCTTCGAGAAGCGTTTCCAGAAGCCCTGTTTTTCGGTCGTCTCCGGCTCAGCCGGCATCACCCGTCAGCCTACGCAGTGCGCTCAGCGACCGGGATCAGCGCGTCCTGCTGGAGGCGGACGGACACGATGCGCGAGATGCCGTGCTCTGCCAGGGTCACCCCGTAGAGCACCTCGGCCTGCGCCATCGTTGAATGGTTGTGGGTCACGATCAGGAATTGCTGATCGGCGGCCAGGCGTTTCAGCACGCGGTTGAAGCGGACCACGTTGGCGTCGTCCAGGGCGGCATCCACCTCGTCCAGGACATAGAACGGGCTGGGATTGACCGCCTGGAGGGCGAAGAGAAACGCCAGCGCGGTGAGAGCCCGCTCGCCTCCGGATAGAAGCGTGAGGGGCTGGAGCCGTTTACCCGGCGTCTGCGCCAGGATTTCCACGCCGTCATCCAGTGGATTGCCGTCAGGCTGGCTTTCCAGCCGCAACGTGGCACGCCCACCCTCGAACAGCTCTCCGAAGAATTCCTGGAAATTCACCGCGACGGCCTGGAATACGGTGCGGAAGCGGCTGTCGATTTCGGCCTCGAGTCGTTCGCGCAACGCGCCCAGCTGCGCGGATGCGGCCTCCACGTCCGCCAACTGGCCGGCCAGCCCCTCGCAGCGCTCGCGCACCTGCGCATACTCCTCAGGCGCCAACAGGTTGACCGCGCCCATCGCGTCGAGACGTCGCTGCAGCCGCGAGACCTCGCGTTCGGTCTTTTGCCAGTCGACCTCCTCGATGGCGTCCTCCCCATCGTCGACCAGCTGGCCGCCTTCGCGTAGCGCACTGGCGCAGCGCTCCACCTCCGCCTGCGTCGCCTCGCGCTCGCCGGCCGCCGCAGCGCAGGCGTCATCGGCATGAGCCAGCTCGACCTGCAGCGTGACATTGGCCTGCTCGTCCTCGCGCAGCTGCGCCTCGAGCGCGGTGAGCGAAGCGCCGTCGGGTAGCTGCGCAGCCTCCAGTGATGAAAGCTCGGCGAGTAGCGTCTCGGCCTGCTCGAGCCACCGGCGGCGCTCCTCATTGATGATGGCCGGCTGCACGGCAAGCTCCCCTTCGGCGGCGCGGCGTTGGGTCAACTCGCTGCCATGGGACTGGAGCACCTGCTGAGCTCGCTCGAGCTGACGGATCAAATCATCCGACCGCTGATGCGCGAGCGCCGCCCGAAGTTCCGCCTCTTGCCGGCGTCCCACGAGCCTGGACATCGTCGCCGCCGCCTCATGAATGCGTTCTTCCGCTCGGGCCAGGTCCTGCGCGGTGGCCGTCTCCGCCTCGGCGACGGTCCCCTGCCGTCCCTGGGCCGCAACCCGCAACTGCTCGGCCTGCTCGACCAGTCCGCCGATCCGAACCAGCTGCTGCCGGAGTTGCGCCTCCTGGTGTGCTTCACGCTCGACCGCTTCCCCGGCTGCGGCCAGCGCCCCGGCCGCCTGAGCCGCCGCGGTGCGTAGGGCGTCGATCCGGCCAAGGATGGCCTGCCGCTCGCGGACGAGCAAGGAACGTTGGGCCGCGTGACGATCGACCTCGTCCGCGGCAAGAAGGGCAGCCTGGCGTTCGTGCTCGAGCGCGCTCTCGACGTCGCGGATCCTGGCCTGGACTTCGAGCAGCGCGTCCGCGGCTTTCCCTCCGCGATAGGAAACGGCGGTGATGATCTCACCGGCCGGCGTCACCGCCCGGAGATCGGGATACTCGCCCACGGCGCGCATCGCCGCGGCCCGATCGGCGACCAGAACCGCACCACGCAGCAATTGCGCGACCAGCGGGGCAACGTGGTCGGCGGCCCTTACGAGGTCGAGGACCGGAATAAATCCGTCGGGCAGCGCCATCGAAAGGACCGGTTCTTCGGTGTACAGCAACGTATCGCGAGCATCCTCAGCACCGGCAAGGGTGGTCGCCGCGTTCTCGAAGCCCTCGCGATCACGGGCAACCCAACCATGCAGCCACCCTTCCAGCGCGGCTTCGACCGCGGCCCGATGGATGGGATCGACGTCGATCAGCTCGAGCAATCGCTCCCAGTTGTCGCCGCGCCGGACCGGGCCGCGACGCTGGGCGTGATCGAGCAGGGTCCGGAGCGCGATGAGCTCGGCCTCGACCGCCTTGAGACGAGCCTCATGCTCCACGACCGCCTTCCGGGCCCCGTCGAGCCCAGCCTCGGCTTCGCCGACTCGCTCTTCGTTGATCGATGCGATGGCATCGACTTGGCGGAGCTCGCGATCCGCGGTGTCGACGTCGCCCCGTCGCCGCTCGAGTTCGTCGCTCAGGCTGCTCTGCCGCAGCGACCACGCCTCCAGCTGCGCCCGAACCTGCTGCTGCTGTTCGCCGAGAAATTGCAGCCGACCTTCCAGCTGGCGAAGCTCCGCGTCGATCGCGACGCGTTCTCGCTGAAGTTCGTGCTGCCGCTGCTGCCCGGCGGCGCGCTCCACCTCGACACTGGCGTGTGCCTCTTTCCCGGTGCGCTCGCTGTCCGTCGCGGTTTGGAGCGCCGCATCGGCGGCTGCGAGCTCAACAGCGGCGGCCTCTACCGAGCGGGCCAGCTCATCAACCACGCGGCTGCCCGCCTGTTCCGAGGCCATCAACTGGGCAACCTCGCGCTGGAGCGATTCAAGAGCCTGGACCGCGGCGGCGTTGCGCTCCTGTGCGATCCGCGCCTGATGTTGACTCTCCGCCAGGCGAAGCCGAACGTCGGCTACAGCTTCCTGGTGACGCCAGCGCGCCTCGCGCGCGGCCAGGAGCGCCGATCGGTGTTCGGCATAGCGTGGCTCGAACTCCGCAACCGCTTGGGCCGCCGTGGCGCGCTTGTGTTCAGCCGTTTGCACGCGGGCCTGGGCGCGGCGCAACTGGACCATCGCCTTCCGCCAGGCATCCCGCGCCAGGCTGCCCTGCAACGCCCGCAGGGCATCCGCGACCTTCTGATATTCGTCCGCCGCGACGGCCTGGACCCGTAGCTCTTCCGCCCGCGGACTGAGCTCATTGAGGATGTCGCGCGCCCGGCGCATGTCGCGGTCCGCCTCTGCCAGGCGGTTCAACGCCTCCTGTCGCTGATCGCGAAGCCGTCGCACGCCGGCGGCCTCCTCGATAAGCTCGCGACGCAGCGCCGGTGCCGCCTGGATGACGAAATCGATGTCGTTCTGCGCGGTCACGGCGTAGCCATCCTGGCGCAAGCCGGTGCTGGCCAAGAGCGCGTCAATGTCTTTCAAGCGCGCGCGCGTACCGTTGATCAGGTACTCGCTCTCCCCCGAACGGAAGAGGCGGCGGGCAACCTCGATTTCCGTGAACTCGACGTTGAGTCGCTGGTCCGCGTTGTCGATAGTGAGGGTCACGTCGGCCATACCGACGGCGGCCTTGCCCGGCCCGCCCGAATAGATGACGTCCTCCATCCGATGCCCACGCAATCCGCGGGCGTTGCGCTCGCCCAGCGCCCAGCGAATGGCATCGACCAGGTTCGATTTGCCGCTGCCATTCGGACCAACGATGGCGGTGATGCCACGACTGAAGGGCAGCTCGGTACGGCGGGCAAAGGTCTTGAACCCTTGCAACCGCAGCGATTTCAGGTGCACAGGCTAAATGAAAGAGGACATGGCAGGGCTCTCGCGCCCTTCATTGACGTAAGCATGGACCACGGCGCGGGTCACCCGTGTATTAGACCATGCTCGCGCGCGTCAAGGCAACGGGCTCGTCACGCGGCATAGACGATCACTTCCGTCGCCTTGACACCGATCCAGACCTGGTCGCCGCGGTCGAGTCCGAGCTCGCGCACCGCCGCGGGCGTGACCTCGGCAACGATTGATGGCGAACCCTGCAGCCGGACGCGAACCCGGTCTCCCTGCAGGTCGAGGTCGGTGGCCCGCCCTTCCCACACGTTTCGCGGAGTCCCGTCCGGACGCGCGCGATAGAGAGCGACGGTTCGGGGATGGACGACCGCGAACACATCGCCATCGGTCACGCCGACGGCGGTCAACGAGCCGCCCCCGCTGATCGTGATGACGTTCTGTCGTGCGGTCCCGCGAAAGAGGTTGACGCCTACCAGGTCTGCGACATATGGCGAGCGAGGTCGCTGGGTAACCTCCGCCGGCGATCCCGTTTGCAGCACCCGGCCATGCTCGAGCACGACGAGACGGTCCGCCATGGCCATCGCCTCCACCGGGTCGTGCGTCACCAGCAACCGCACGCCACGGAACGACTCGAGGTGCTGTCGGAGCTCGCGGCGAAGCTCGACCCTGGCACTAGCATCCAGTGCCGCCATTGGTTCGTCGAGAAGCAGCAGC